>DAOVQH010000253.1 GCA_030628755.1 Candidatus Cloacimonadota bacterium
ACTTTACCTAATGCGGATTTTAGTGCAAATATGAAGATAATGACTGTTTTAAGTTATAGAAAAGTAAGTAGATTGAAATCTGATAAATTTTTCCGAAATCCAATTTCTCCCCCAATTATATTCCCAAATATCCCGAAGGCTTTCGGGAGGAACAAGAAGAAAAAACACAAAATCAGTTCGTCATTGTTTGTTTTGTTCGTTGCTAAAATGATTCCGTAGGTTAAACAATGACCAGACTCCAAGCAGAACAAAAACTAAAACAAAGCTTCAATCTCGCTCATTTCTACTACGATCAATGGAAAACCATCGAAAGAATCCTCAAAGGTGAGAGAATACTCTTAATCGAGAAAACAGGTTTCGGGAAATCCTTGTGCTATCAATTTCCAGCAACTCAATTCCCTGGAATGACAATCATATTTTCACCGTTAATCGCTTTAATGCGAGACCAAGTAAAATATCTGAAATCTATCGGAATTACCTGCGAATGTGTAAACAGCGGACAAGAGAAAGAAGAAAATACAATGATACTCGAAAAAGCAGTTAATGGTGAAATAAAAATTCTCTACATTGCTCCAGAAAGGCAGGAAAATCAAGAATGGTTGGAAGCTGTTCGGCAGATGAATCTTTCGATGGTCGTTGTCGATGAAGCGCATTGTATTTCGGTTTGGGGACACGATTTCCGACCTGCTTTCAGACGCATAATCAGTTTGGTGAGACTACTTCCAGAAAACTTTCCGGTTCTTGCTACGACCGCAACTGCTACCCAAAAAGTCTCTGATGATATTATCCAACAGATCGGTAAAAATGTTTCTCTGATCAGGGGTAATTTGTTGCGCAAGAATTTTTATTTGAGTGTTGTGAAAGTAAATGATGAAATTTCCAAAATGGCCTGGCTGGCTCGATTCCTGCAAAAACAGGAAGGAAACGGTCTCATCTATACGGGAACGAGAGTGAATACAGATTTGTATGCTGCCTGGCTGCAATCGGAAAATATCAGTGCTGCCAATTATAATGCAGGTCTGGACTCAGAATCACGCAAAGATATCGAGAATGGTTTAAAAGAAAATCGCTGGAAATGTATCGTTTCTACGAATGCTCTGGGAATGGGCATCGACAAACCGGATATTCGGTTCATCATTCACACGCAAATGCCACAATCTCCCATCCATTATTACCAAGAAATCGGTCGAGCGGGACGCGACGGACTTCAAACAAATATAATTCTGCTGTATAATCCCGAAGATAAAGAATTGCCTGAACATTTCATTAAGAACAGCCGTCCTTCGCTTACGAAATATGAAAAAGTTATCGAAGCATTGAAAAAAGAACCGCTCGGTGAATGGAACTTGATGAGGAAAACAAATCTGAAGCAAACACAGGTTCGGGTAATCAGAGCGGATTTGATCGATCAAGGCATTATCAGAGAAGTTATGTATGGACGGGACAAAAAATACGAGTATCAATTCGGTGCTTCCAAACTGAATAGCGAACCGTTTGAGAAACTTCGTGATTTTAAGATGAGCGAGCTTTCCCAGATGGTGAATTATTGTGAATCGACTGAATGCAGGATGGATTTTCTCTGTAGCTATCTCGGAGATGATTCTGTTGGAAAATGTGATAATTGTAATAACTGTCTGCATCGAAATCCGCAGTATATTCCCAATGATCATTGGAAAGAAAAAATCCAAAAATTCCAGCAGAATTTTTATCCGGCTCTGACGGAAGTCGAAACGAGCAGTTCCAATATTGTGAGCGGAATCGCAGCTTCATATTATGGATTTTCCAATGTGGGAGCAATTATTCATCGCTGTAAATATGAGAATGGCGGAGACTTTCCGAATCATCTGTTAGTTCTGACTTTGCGAGCTTTCAGACATAAGTTCGGAGATGAGAAATTCGATCTGGTCGTGTATGTTCCACCCACGGAATCCGGTGATCTGGTGAAGAATTTTGCCTTTAAAATTGCTCACACTTTAAGGTTTCCGTTTTCCGATAAATTAAAGAAAGTTCATCTAACCAAACCCCAGAAAATCTTTCAAAATTATGTGTTGAAGCAGGATAATGTAAAAGATGTTTTTTCTTATGAAGCGGAAGCGGAAATTGAAGGGAAGAAGATTTTATTGATCGATGACATCTTCGACAGCGGAGCGACAATAAAAGAAATCGCAAAAATGTTTACAAAAATCGGGGCAGAGAAAATAGCTCCATTAGTAATCGCAAAAACTATAGGTGGAGATATATGATGGAAAATTTGCAGGATTCTTCATATTGGATGGCACTTGCTCATCTGCCGAGATGGAGAACGGAACGGATCAATCGTTTGATCGTTGATATTTTGCAGGAAAAGAAGATGACGTTTGTGGATTTTTTCAGTTTGGATAAAAATGATCGGCAAAACGAATTTGATCTTAATGAAAACGAAACTGTTGATCTGGAAAATGCAAAAAAAGAATTGCCAAACTACTCCTTTCTGGCAGAAAGTTTGATAAATCAAGGCTACATCATTATCCCCATCGTTTCCGAAGATTATTCTCCAACTCTAAAAAACAATCTGAAAATGAAATTTGCCCCACCTCTTTTATATATAAAAGGAAATAAACAATTGCTGAAAGAAGATACGTTAGCAATCGTCGGTTCGAGAAATGCTTCTGATATTTCTCTAAAATTCACTAAAACAATCGCTCAAAAATGCACAAAAGAATATAAAGTTGTAGTGAGCGGATTTGCTAAAGGTGTGGATAAAAAAGCGTTAGATGAAACACTCGCGGTTGTAGGTCACAGCATTATCGTTCTTCCGCAGGGAATAATGACTTTTGCCAGTGGTTTCAGAAAATACTATTCTCAAATAGTCGCAGGAGATGTTCTTGTATTAAGCACATTCCATCCCAAAGTACCCTGGTCTACTGGACTGGCAATGCGTCGGAATGTTTATATTTACGGACTCGCAAAAACAATCTATGTCGCAGAATCAGATACAAAAGGAGGAACCTGGGCAGGAGTTATAGACGGATTAAGGAAAAATCGGGAAATATATGTTCGTAAACCTGAAATCGATGAAAATAATGCCAATGACCTTCTTATTTTGAAAGGAGCTAAACCTGTTGATATGAAAGGTAATTTAATACAAGATGATGAATTATTTAACTTTGATGAACAACTAAAAGAGATTCTATCTTCTAAATCTCTTACTGCAAAAGAAATAATAGAACAATTAGATATTCAAATAGATACAAGAAAATTTTCAAAAATATTAAGAAAATTGGATTTTATTTCAAAGATGAAAAAATCAAATAAAAATTATTATTATCTTAAAGAGTATAAAGAAACTCAATTAGATTTATTTAGTTCTGTTCATTAGATATCATGGAAAACATCCAATATCTCATTCAATTAATGCAATCCTTGATATCACCGGTTGTACTAATCTCCGGTGTGGGTTTACTATTGCTTTCATTAACAAATCGGCTTGGTCGTGTTATCGACCGTTCAAGGATATTAGTTAAAGAATTAGAAGATGATGATAAAGAAAAATTCGAGAACAAGAAAATCCAAATCTCTGTTTTATATAAACGAAGTAGAATATTGAGAACATCTATAACTTCTATTTCTTTCAGTATCTTATTCTCCAGTTTGATGATATTGCTCTTATTCTTAGGTTATTTTTTAAAAATTAATATCGAACCTGTCTTTATTACTTTCTTTATCCTTGCAATAATTGGTTTGATCCTTTCTATAATTTTGTTTCTTATCGACGTATCCTTAACTCTAAAAGCCTTAAAATTTCAAATTAGAAATTACCTGTAAGTGGAGGAACTAATTCACTACAAACACCTTTTCGGACCGGTTCCTTCACGACGTCTGGGAATTTCACTCGGAGTTGATCTTGTTCCACATAAGGTTTGCAGTTTGAATTGCATTTACTGTGAAGTCGGCGAAACTACAAAATTAACAATCGAACGAAAAGAATACGTTCTTATTAATAACGTTCTCAATGAACTCGATCACTTTCTCAGCCTAAATCCGACTTTGGA
>DAOVQH010000245.1 GCA_030628755.1 Candidatus Cloacimonadota bacterium
AATGGTTGATTCGATGAACTTGCTTACCGTTCAGAAGGTCTGAAAGAAATAATGAAAGAAAATGACCGTTCGGAAGGTAGCTCGACTTTACACTTTTCAAAATAACACGGTTATTTTACTCCAAAATTAATAGTTTTCCGGAAAAAGAATTCGCTCAACAGTTTCAATTATAACATGCAGAACTGTAATATGTAATTCCTGAATTCGGTCAGTAGTCTCACCTGGAACAATTATTTCATAATCACAGAAATCTTTTAATTTTCCACCATTTTTACCAAGAAGAGATACAGTTTTTATTTCAAGCTCTTTAGCTCTTGCCAGGGCTCTTATCACATTTTCCGAATTGCCACTTGTAGATATCCCGATCAAAACATCACCTTTATTTCCATAAGCTTCCACACCTCTGGCAAATATTTCTTCGAATCCCATATCATTGGCTACGCATGTAATATGAGAAGGATCTGTTAAAGAAATTACAGGAAGAGCTTTCCTGGCTTTCCTGAACCTGCCGGTAAATTCTTCAGCAAAGTGCATTGCATCGGTTGAACTGCCGCCATTTCCACAAACAATTACTTTATTCCCATTCCTGAATGTATCTGAAATTAAATTCGCTATTTGGTTTGTGGTTTTTATACTTTCTTCATTTCCTGCAAATTCTGAGAAATACTTTGCTGCTTCCTGATATGAGCTCTTGATTTTATCTAACATTTAACCACCCTTTTTTATCCTTTCATAATTTAAAATTCAGCTTTAACTTCAAAACTTAATTGGTGAACATCATCCTGCTCCGGTAAGCTATTCCCGGAATATTCCAACTTAGCTGAAATAAAGCTGCTCACTTTATAATCCAGATTCATGTTCCACTTAAAAATATTCCCTTCTTTTTTGTCAGCTAAAAAACTTAAAAAAGGAGAACCTGAGCGTTCATTTCTTTTAAAACTTATTTTCGTAAATAGTCTGTATTTTCTTTTAAAGAAGTAGGTTAGGGTTTCTAAAATCTCATATGAATTGATTTCATATAAGTTGCTATCATTACTCTTATTTCCTTCTTCTTTTGAATATTGAAGAGAAGATTTCAGGGTAATATCATTGGTCAAACGGTTTCTTATATCAAGCACAAAGCTATTAGATTCAGTTTCAGAATCATATCTTGAATTTTCTTCCTTACTATTTTCAAATTGTAGTTCGATATTCACATTTTTTAACGATGTCAGTCGCAATGTTGCTTCCCAATCCTTTTGAACATTTCTTTCGCTTTCTTCAAGGTAGCGATTATCAAGAGTTTTTTCCTGTTTGTATCTTAACCTTGATGTCAATTTCCTGCTGATAATATCATACCACACGGTTTGCTGGAAAGAATTTCTGCTGTAAATAGTTGTCTCATCATTCATCAGAACACCTGGCTCTAAAAGATAAACCTTCACTTTATCGTCTTCAGTAGAGTTTTCCGAGATCATCAGGTATGTTTCTGTCTGGAATTTCTGTAAAAAAGATTTTGATATCATCCCCGGATTCAAGTACAATGTAAAACTCGTATTGACCTCAACCGACATTTCCGGATGATCATAATCAATCTCTGTGATCTCCCAGTCATAATCACCTTCGCTGAATCCCACATAAACAGTATCTACATCATAAGAACCCATATTTTCGCCAACATAAAGAAATTCTTTTACTTTCGGGAAGAATTCGATGTTTTTTAGAGAATAATTTAAAATCAGGCTAACTGCATCTTTGAGAAACGAATTGCTCGATGAAATATCAGCCATATCGAATTTACTGGTTGTGCTGTCTGTTACTTCTCGATGGGAATAATTAAATCTTGTCCTGTGTTTGGAAGTAGTTATAAGTGTCTTTATGCCTATTGTTTTGGAAGTTTGAACAGGTTCCCAATTTTGCGAAGTCTGCAAAGAATCATTATTTTCTTCTCTACAAGAAATTTCTGCACTTAGTTTTTTTGTCTTATAAGTTGAAATATGAAAACCCCACTTTCTGATTCTCTCTCCATATTTTACAAAATCGTGAGCTTCTTCTTTTAATTCCTTGATAAAATAGCCTGAACCGAATTTTATTTTTTTAATTATATAATTTCCTTTGATATCATGCTGATTCAAATTTTTGTTCTTAAAAAAACTAATAACATCGTTTTCAAAATTCTGCTCCCAAAATAAATATCGATGATAGATCTTTGGTAAAATCCATTTTTGTCTCATATTTGAAGTGAAAGAGAAGCAATTTTGAGTGGCATAATTCTTCACGATTTTTCTCTGGTATTTTATATAGGGTTGATAAAAATTCAAAAAATCCATCTTTACCTGAGAAGAAAATTCTTCACTCGCAAGAGTATCCGGAAGCTGAGCAAGTTCGTAATTATCGAGTGGATTATACAGATCTGCAAAAGTTGAGATATTTTCCCCGATCCTTCGATATTGGAATTTGAAATCAGGTTTCAACTTATCATAATCCGGGAAAAGATTTACTACCAAATTAGCTGCATATACGTCATTATCATTCTCATCAAGACCGGAAAAACTATTCTTATCATAAAAACTGAATAAACCTTCTGCATTAATTTGATAAAAATCTCCTTGATAATCTAAAATCATATTGTAGTTTGATTTCTTCTCCGGGCATGGTAATTTCTTTATTGGAAGATAGTTTCCCTCTCCTTCACCAACATATTCATAATAATCACCATCTTCTACATATTCATAATCTCCATTGCCGAATCCAACATCTTCAAAATGGATATTATAATGACCTGTTAAAGTAGTATCATTTCCCACATAATAATAGCAGGTTTCATCTTCAGATAATTCATATAAACCATCTTCCACTTCAAAGATACCATTCCCCCAGGCAACCCCATCTCCTGCATTTTTCAAAACCTCAATGTCATTTTCCGAAAATGTTTCCTGCAGAGGATTTTCTTTATCATCATTCTGGAGGATAATGTTGTTCCTGATCTTGAAATTATCTGTTACTTTTACTTCTGATGAAGCTAAATACATATTCTGCCTGTAATTTTCATCAGAGTATTGGAAAGTAACCTGGATAAATGTTGTCGAGGAAATGAAATATTTATTTGTAAAGGTTATACTACCCTCTGAGTAATCGATGGTATAATCTGTTCCACGCTGGAGTTTACTCCCATTCAGAAAAACTTCTTCTGAACCGGGTATAACCTGCACTCCCTCAGATTCTTCAACTGAAAGATAATATGGTCCCTGTTTTGCTTCTATTCCCTTGAAATTAAAGCTAGCTTTCTTTCCCTTGGAAATTGCCAGAGCTCCCTGAAAACGATTCCTGCTGAACCAGCCGGCTTTCAAACCCTCAAATTTGGGAGAATAATTCATAAACTGGGTATCTTTAAAATCCATCTCCAGATCACCAAAAGCAAGTTCATAATTCTTCCCGTAGAGTCGCAGGAAAATCCTATCTAAACTGCTTATCTCCCTCGAATCACCTTCAGGTGTTATGGGTGACTGACTATCGGAAAGTTGTGCTTCAATGTGAAGGTTATCACTCAATTCTCCATCTATCTTCAAAAACAAAGACTGATCTAAACTGAAATCCTCATTATTTGCAAAAGAAATAGATATTGTTTTGCTTCCGCTAATATTCAGTTTTGTATCCCTGTAAAAAAAATTAGTTCTGCGAGGAGGAAGCTTAACCTGTGTACTGTCGGAAAATTCCTGAACCTGGTAATAATAGAACCGTTCCATCAGTTCCGGAGGATAAATCAGATACTCAATGATTATATTTCCCTGGGGTTTGAAAAAAGATATCTCACCTTTTTGATAATCTATGGAAAAGTCTTTTGATTTGATAAATTCAATCGTATCCCTGAATACTTTCTCAGAATTTATGATTATTCTGTCATGTCTCAATTTATATATTAATTTTTCTTCAGTTATATTTAACCTTTCCTGTTTAATAATTGGAGAGAAAAAATTAAAGGAATACAAATAAGAAGAAAGTACTAAAATACAGAAAATAAGAAGTAATTTTAACCTGAATGTCATTAACAAATTTATTTTAAAAGCACTTGTCCTCCATAGCTTTAGCGTAGGAGGAGCATCTTCTTAACTATTTCACTTTTACCGTTCACTTTCAAACGGCAGAAGTAGACACCGGAACTAACATATTTTCCTGAATCATCTGTCCCGTTCCAGACTACTTGCCCTATATTCAATTTACAATTTTCAATATTCAATGTCTTCAC
>DAOVQH010000200.1 GCA_030628755.1 Candidatus Cloacimonadota bacterium
GGCTCCGGGAGTAAATATTGAAGCTGGTGACCATTTGCTGGCAATCAATGGTTCTAAAGTGAATAAAAATGTAAATCCACGAGAATTATTGGTAAATCTATCTGAACAAGAAGTTACATTAACAGTTCGCAAAAAAGGAAAGAGAAAATCAAGGGATGTGAATGTTAAAACTCTTAAATTTGAATATCCTGTATTATATAGAAGTTGGGTAGAAAAAAACCGCGAGTATGTTCATAAAATGGGTAAAGGAAAGATCGGGTATATTCACATTCCGGATATGGGAGTCAGAGGATTTTCCGAGTTCCATCGTTTATATCTGACAGAATGCAGGTATGATTCTCTCATTGTTGATGTGCGGTATAATGGTGGTGGTCATGTTTCTCAATTGCTTCTTGAGAAATTGAATAGGAAGATAATTGGTTATGGTGAAATAAGGTGGTCAAAAGAACCGGGATCTTATCCAGACGCAGCAGTTGCAGGTCCAATGATTGCAATAACAAATGAATTTGCCGGTTCTGATGGTGATATTTTCAGTCATTCGTTTAAGTTGATGAAATTAGGAAAATTGATCGGGAAGCGAACCTGGGGAGGAGTGATTGGAATCAATGGTCAATATTCTTTAGTTGATGGCTCAATTACAACCCAACCTGAATATTCTTTCTGGTTCAAAGATGTTGGTTGGGGAGTTGAAAATTATGGAACAGACCCTGATATTGAAATAGAGATTTTACCAAAAGATTATGTTCAGAATACAGACCCGCAATTGGATAAAGGAATTGAATTATTATTAGATGAATTGAAAAAGAATCCTGTTAAGAAACCAAAGCTGGATAAACGACCGGATCTTTCTTTACCGAAATTGCTAAAAAGGAAATAAGGAAATGTAGGGATGAGAATCCCACATTTTTTGATTTGTTATATTGTAACGCTCAGTGTATGCTACGCTATCCATCAAAAACAACAAAATTATTTATACAAATAAACCCAAAACAAACTACGAAACCTTTTATAGAAGGCAGGCGTAGAGGTTTTATTATACCAGGAAATGAACCATAGAAAAAGTTAATTCCATAAAAGATTTTGTGATATCTATATTGGAACCTCTAAAAATTTTTGGAAGTTTTCATCTAATCAGTATCTTTTTTGAAAATGTCTGACCATACCCCAATAATATCCTTCAATACTTTCTTCATCAATGTCTTCAACATCTACAAGTTTATTTGAAAATTCACATAATACTTTTATCTTTTTATTTAAAGAAACTTTAAGCCCTACATCAGAAGTTAATATTCGAATATCTTTTCTTCTTTTATTTAGAACTCGAGAAATTATATGCCTTTTATCCCCAAGTTCAAAAGGTAAATCTGAAATTATTATTAATGTATTTGATTTAACAGAAGCTAAAATTTTAATTAAGTTATCCAATCCCAAAAACCTTTCCTTTAATCCTGAATTTGAAAAAATATCAACCATACCCATTGCATTCTCATTAATCGGATTATCTTCAATGATATTATGTATATAAGCCCTTAAGGAGGTTCTCAAGTCTTTATCTAGTGTCAAGTCAATTTTCAATTGACGGATAAAGTCTTTTTAATTTTATTCTTGCATCTTTTGTCGTGAATCGCCAATTCACTTTTGATTTTTTAGAATTCCTGTAATTTTGCCAATACATTACTTCATCTTGCACTTTTTCAATTTCACTAATTCGACGATTCAAACATTGTCCTTGTAAAACATTTAACTCAATCTCTGCCACATTTAACCAGCTTCCATGTTTCGGGGTAAATACAAATTCAAATCTGTCCCAAAGATTTTTTGCTTCTTCAGGTTGGAAGGTCTCATAAAAGGATGAAGCATTATGAGTAGAATAATTATCCATTACTATCGTTATTTTTTCAGCTTCATTATAATATGATGATATTTCATTCATAAACTTTGCCCAATCTTTTTTAGTTTTCTTTTCTGTAATTTCTACTATTCTTTCTCCAGTTATAGGTTCTGATGCTATAAATATGTTGTATATTCCATTACGCTTATATTCATAATCGTATTTTTGCACACAACCTGAGTTCATCCCAATCGGTGTTCTTGTTTCACCTATTAATTGCTTTGGTGATTCATCCATGCAAACTACCGGTTTTTTTTCTGAATAAGGTCTTTTGTAAACATCTAAAACTCTTTCCATGTTAGCGACAAAAGCACTATCTTGTTTTGGAGGAATAATCCAGCCTTTACTTTTCCAGGGTTTCAATTCGTTTTTTTTAAAACCTGACGAACTGTTTCATGGGAGATACTATCAATATATTGCAATTCCACCATTTTATCAGCAAGTAGCCGTAAAGACCATTTACCAAATCCTGCTGGAGGTTCACTACAGCTTAAAGCTACCAGATGAGCTTCAACTTCTCCATCTGCCTTTTTCTCGTATATTCTTGATGATTTTTTCCCATTTAAGGATATTTCAAAACCTTCTTCAACAAAGCTTTTTTTTACTCGATCAATAGTTCGCATTCCAATTTTAAAACTTGGCAAATAGTTCTATTTGTAACTTTTTCTGAAAATTCACCTTCATCACAATTTAGTAAGATGTAAGCATTTCGTGCTTTATGAGATTTATGCTTCCCTCTTTTCGTTATTTCTATCAATTCTTCTCTTTCTTCTTTGGTTAAGGTAACTCGATATTTTATCATAATTAATGCAATTTCAGGACTTCATAAATTTTTTATCTAATATCATTTCAAAAAGATGTGAGTTTCATATACTATAATTTTGGGGTATGTATAATTAAAGAACAGCGAAAATAGATAAAAAAATATTGCTATAAAAAGTCCCTTTCCAATATTTGTCAGAAATCAGGAGGGAAATTGGACGAAGTTTTTTTTAAAGAAGAAATTAAGAAGTTGAGGAAAAAAATAGCCTATCACAATGACCTTTATTACAAAAAATCACAACCTGAAATTTCTGACTATGAATACGACCAATTAGTTAAAAAATTACAATATCTGGAAGAAAAATATCCTCAATTTAAAATAAAAGAATCTCCCACTGAGAAAATAAGTTCTGATATTGAAGAAAGAGCTAAGATAATTCCCCATAAAGTCCGTATGTACAGCTTGGAGAATGCTTATTCCCTCGAAGAAGTAAAAGGATTCTTAATTAAAGCAGAAGAAAAAATCGGTCAATTTCCAAAGCTCTCTTTAGAGCAAAAAGTCGATGGATTCACCATCAATCTCTTTTATGACAAGGGGTTATTAAAATATGCAACAACGCGTGGAGATGGCTTTGAAGGTGAGGATGTAACAAAAAACGTAAAGACAATAAAATCTATTCCTTTAAAAATTAAATATACAAAACCCATTGAAGTAAGGGGAGAACTTTATCTTCCTATTAAAGAATTTGAACGAATAAATGAAGAGCGTGAACAATTAGGTAAGAAATTATTCGCTAATCCACGTAATGCTGCAGCAGGAACCATAAAACTGAAAGATTCCAATATTGTAGCTCAAAGAAATCTGAATTCGATTATCTATACTGTGGGTATTTTTGAAAACCCTCAAGTTCAAACCCAAAAACAATTACTCGAATTCCTTGAAGCTAACTCATTCAGAACCAGTAAGTTTAATCATACTGTATCCAGCTTTGAAGAAGTTGAAAATTACTGTAAACTGTGGGATAAAAAGCGCTATGAACTTGAGGTTGAAATCGATGGAATTGTAATCAAAGTCGATAATTTTGATCTTCAGAAAAAACTCGGCTATACTTCAAAATTTCCTAAATGGGCTATTGCCTATAAATTCAAGGCAGAAGAAAAAGAAACCCAACTCATAGATGTAAAATTCCAGGTTGGACGAACAGGTGCAGTTACTCCTGTTGCTAATTTAAAACCTATATTTATATCAGGTTCTACGGTTTCAAATGCTACTCTTCACAATGAAGATGAGATAAAAAGACTGGATTTAAAGATCGGGGATTATGTCACGATAATAAAATCGGGAGAGATCATTCCTAAAATTATAAAGGTAAATCATGATAAACGTTCCAAGGATGTGCGGGATATTGAGTTTCCTAAAACCTGTCCTGTTTGTAAAACACTTTTGAAAAAAGAAGAAGACGGAGCAATAACTTATTGTAATAATATCAATTGTCCTGCTCAGATTCAAAGAAGAATTGAGCACTTTGTTTCCCGTGAAGCGGTTGATATAGATGGACTTGGTGAAGCTGTTGTGAAACAACTTATAGATAACGATTTAATCAGCAAGATCGAAGATATTTATAATATCAATTATGAAAAGGTGAAAGCATTGGAAAAGCAAGCTGAGAAATCTGTTGAGAATTTGAGAACTGCAATTGAAACTTCTAAATTACAGAAATTCCATAAAATATTATTTGGATTGGGAATTCGACATGTTGGTGCAAGGACTTCCAAGATTTTAACACAAAATTTTTCTGATATTGATGAAATGATAAATGCAGAATATGAAGATTTCCTGGAGATTGAAGAAATAGGTGAAAAAATTGCAGAATCTCTTTATGAGTTCTTCCACAATGAAGATAACATAAATATGATAAATAGTTTAAAAAGAGTTGGTGCGAATTTTAAAAGTGAAAAAACCGAGATAGAGAATAAATTAAATGGAACTAAATTCTTGGTTACAGGAACCCTGAAAAACTACAGCAGGAACGACATAAAAGAGCTTATAGAAAAAAATGGAGGAAAGGTTATTTCTGCTGTAAGTAAAAACCTAGACTTTCTGGTTGTTGGTGATAATCCAGGTTCCAAAGTTAAAAAAGCAAAAGCGATTGAAAGCATAAAAATAATTTCTGAAGATGAATTTTTGGATATGATTGGAAGGAAAACTCGTTCCCACGCTCCTGCGTGGGAATGATGGACAGAAGCTCCAGCGTCAGAAAGGAATAATCAATGGCAAGAACTCGTTACAAAATATTTGAAAATCAGCAACCATATTATTTAACCTGCACTGTTGTAAATTGGTTGCCAATTTTCGGAAATCCTGA
>DAOVQH010000238.1 GCA_030628755.1 Candidatus Cloacimonadota bacterium
GAGGTAAATAATGGCTGAGAAAGCACCCAAAAAACGGATAGACAGACGCTGGATCTTTCTTTTGATCTTTATCGGGGTAGCTATTCCTTTGATAGTCGTGATAGGTTTGCCAATTGAAACCACGGAAAATGCCAGAATGGTTTTTGACTTTATTGAGAACACACCGTCAGGTTCCAGGGTTATCCTTTCTTTCGATTACGATCCTGCCAGTAAACCTGAACTACATCCCATGGCAAAAGCTGTAATGAGCCATTGCTTTAGAAAGAAATTAAAAGTGATTATCACAGCCTTGTGGCCTATGGGTGTTCAAATGGCAGAGGACATCTTTTCCAAGATAAAAGATGAATATCCGGATGTGAAATATGGTAAGAATTACGCTAATTTAGGGTTCAAAGCCGGTGGCATCGTTACTATTCAAGCGATGGGAAAAAATTTCAGGGGAATATTCCCCCAGGATATGAACGGTACCCCGGTTGATGAACTTCCTATTATGGATGGAATACAGAACTTTGATAACATTGGATTTGTATTCGCTTTTTCCGCAGGTGATCCGGGTATCAAACAGTGGGTACAGATAGCTCATGATACTTTTGGAAGACCTGTCTCAGGTGGAGTTACAGGCGTAAGTGCGCCGGCAATCCTACCCTATGTAAACGAGCAACAGCAATTAATAGGACTTCTCGCTGGTTTGAAAGGTGCTGCAGAATATGAGCTTTTAACAAAAGCACCGGGAACTGCTACAAGTGGGATGGATGCTCAATCTGTGGCTCATCTTATAATTATAATTTTCATAGTTATTGGAAACATAAATTACTGGCGAATTAAAAAAGCCAGAGCAAAGCGAGGTGAATAATGGAACATTTTTTCTCTGTACTCGGAATATGGTTGGGAGCACTCTTTACATTTGCGATATTCAGCTTCTTATATAAAGATAATCCTTTTTATAAAATTGCAGAGCAGATATTTGTTGGTCTTTCTGCCGGATACTGGTTCGTATATACCATCTATTTCATTCTTATCCCAAATTTATTTAATCCGCTTACACAGGATATTAGTGCAAACTGGATAAAACTTTTCCCTGCAGCTCTGGGTGTAATGATGCTTATGAGATTAATACCGAAAATCGAATGGGTAAGCAGGTTTCCTATTGCATTGGTAATCGGGACAACATCCGGTGTTTTCTTTCTGCGCTATCTTAAATCCGACGTGATAAACCAGCTCACAGCAACAATAATAAATCCTTTTCAAGGAACAGATTGGGTAGTTATCATAGGGAAATGTCTATTGATTATTGGAACTCTAACCGGAGTTATCTATTTCTACTTCAGTAAGAAACATGAAGGTGCTTTTGGTGTAACAGCTAAGATTGGAATATACTTCCTGATGGTAAGTTTCGGTGCTGCTTTCGGTTATACAGCAATGGCGCGTATTTCGCTGCTTATCGGCAGGTTGCAGTTTCTGCTTGGTGATTGGTTGGGGATAATAAGTCCGTAACTAAAACCTTCCGAGCGGTTGATCCGGCAACTGCCGGATACGCCCGACAGGTCGGTACCGTGAAATAGCTTACCTTTGGAACGGTCTTTTTTCTTTCAATTTTTTTCACTTGACCTTCCAAACAGTAAAAAGCTAACTCTGCAACCATACCAGTTGAATAAAAAAAGATTCAACGGCATAAATTCGCAAGGTTTTTAACCGTTGCGAAGGTTTCAAATAAATTAATGGGAATCTAAATGAAGGTTTTTAGTGTTGCTGGCTATCATCGTACAGGTAAAACAAAGGTGGTTGTAGAACTGATAAAAGAGCTGAAAAAACGCGGTTATAAAGTTGTTTCAATCAAAGATATCCATGCTGAGGATTTCACCATGGAAAAAGAGGAAAGTAACAGCTGGAAACACTGGGAAGCAAGCAGCGATGTAATTATAGCTCGTGGACTTTCCGAAACTTACCAGATATGGCATCGACAACTTTCCCTTAACGAAATGCTGGAACATCTTTCCGCAGATTATGTGGTGGTGGAAGGAATGAAATCTGCAGCTATTCCCCACATTATTTGTGCAGATAGTGAGGAACAACTTGATGAACTTGTTAATGGAACTACTTTCGCAATTTCAGGGAAATATGCAGACAACCATTCCGAATTCAAAAACCTGAAAGTTTTCAAAGTAAACGAGGATATAAAAGCACTTGCTAACCTGGTTGAGGAAAAGGTATTTGAAGTCCTCCCCCTTTCTGAGGAAGAATGTTGCAGAGAGTGTGGTATGACCTGCAGGGAAATGGTCGCTGAAATTCTGGCAGGTAATAAAACACGTGATGATTGCAAGACAGATAGGCAAACAGGAATTTTCCTTAAAATCGGTGGTAAGGAAATAAAAGTTGTTCCTTTTGTTCAGAATACTTTAAAAGATGTAATTAGAGCCTATATCCAAAACCTGAAAGGATATAAAAAGGGTAAGAAAATCGAGATTTATATAAATGATAAAGAAAAGTAATTACTCCTGATTGTGGAAAAAAACTCAAACTTGCCAAGTTTTTAAAACTTGGTAAGCTTAAAAAACTCTGGGAAGAGATATGACTTTAAATATAATAATCCAAAAAAAAAAGAAGCAGGTAATCAAAATCTGTAAATCTCCGAAGATGTTCAAGAAGGAGCTTTACATTTACCAGAAGAATTTACCTTTCATTCCTAAATTACTCGACCATGATAATAAAAACACCCTCATGCTTGAATATATTGATGGAACTCCAATTGCGGAACTTGTTCAACCGGATTTTTCCAAAATAGCATCTATGTTTATCACTTTACATTCCCTTGAATCGAAAGAAGGTAAATGTATATGTCATTATGACAACAATCCCAAGAATTACCTTTTTTCCAAGAGTCGCTATTATATGCTCGATTTCAGTGAATGGGAATATGATTATCCAGAAACAGACCTAATTCATTTTCTGCTGTTCTGGGCATCAATTTATGATAAAGTAAAATTCAAACAAACTTTCAGGAAAATAATTGATTCCTACTTGGCAAAAGCAACGATAAACCCGTTAGAATGGGAACTGCTCATCCCTGAAGTTACAGAAAGATTTGATAACCGTCGCAGAAAATTTGGAAAGATCGAAAAAAATCCAGATGTAAAAATTAATAGAGAAACGCTAAAAAATATCTATTGAACCATTTGACCATCAAAGAAATATATAAAAGTTTCTCCGGCAATAAATTCGATCAATTCTTCCAGATATTGTACTCCATATACGTCTTCTATTCTCATATAAAACGTGCCTGAAGGAACGGGAAAAGTATCTATCTCCTCTGGTAACAGATAACCATCATACAAATCATCAGACCATTCATCACTATCCACTTCTCGTAATTGAACCTTATCGATTGTTATTCCAGGCGAGATATTGCGAAGTTGTAAACCCGCTCTATCAAAAGTTACATGGTACTTCCTGTCTTTGTTAGGTTTCATTGTGACATTGAATTTCTTATGAGAAAGATACAAAGTTTCCACATATTCCACCGGTACTTTTACAGTTTCACCAAAAAAAATAAAGGAATTTAAGTAATAGGTATTTACAATAGGTTCACTATTGGGATACATTTGATAAATGATATGATCAACTTTCACTGTGATTGTCTGTCCCGTATCGTTATAAATTGTCAAATCTGCTTCTTTTGCACAACCTGCAATTATGATCAAAAATAATATAAGAGCGTATAAATTCTTTCGCATAATTCCTTCCTCATCAGGCAACTGCCTGATCTGTTGCAAACTGCAGATTTTATTTATTTTTGTAAAGTTTAAAAAAATGATTTGTTGACATAAAAAACCAAAGTTATTCAAATTGTATTTGAAAAGTTATAGTTAATTATAGAGAGGAGTAGTTATGAACATCTTCGTTGGAAATATGAGTCGTGAGGTTAAAAAGGAAAATCTTCAAGACTTATTTAAGGATTTTGGGCAGATCGATTCCGTAACTGTTCTTATAGATAGGATCGATGGTGAGTGGAAAGCCTTTAGTTTTGTGGAAATGCCAAATGAAAATGAAGCTTTGGATGCGATTGAAGCATTAGATGGAAATGATTACCTGGGACAGTTGTTAATTGTACATCAAGCTCGTTTCCGAACTGAAGACAGACGAGAAAAAGGTCGTTACGGAGGTCGAAGACACACTGATCTTCTGGAAATAAAATAATAAATATCAAAAATAAGGATTTGATTTAATAGTTATTATTTTCATAAACAAAGATTTAGAATAACTTTTAATTTCAAATATATAAAAGGGTCAAATAAGTCGTTATCAAAACCTTCCGACGTGGTTCCTCCCCAGAGTATCACTCCAGGA
>DAOVQH010000072.1 GCA_030628755.1 Candidatus Cloacimonadota bacterium
CACAGTTACTATCAGGATATTTGATTTGAAAGGAAGATTGGTAAAAAAGCTTGTTGACCAGACTTTGCAGGCTTCTGAGGGTGATTTAATCTGGGATGGAAGAGATAAGAATGGAAAGAATCTTCCGGTGGGAATATATATTATTTTGATGGAAGCTACTTCAAGGGATACTGAGAAGGTGTATTCCAAGAAGACGACTGTGGTTATAGGTAAATAATTTAAAGGAGCATTTATGTACGGTAGAACAATTTCTTATGCAATTCAGGGAATCGATGCACAGCAAATTACAGTAGAAGCAGATGTTAAAGGTGGATTATATAAATTCAATATTGTGGGATTACCTTCCAATTCGGTTAAAGAGAGTCGGGACAGGGTTTCTGCGGCAATAAAGAATTCCGGGTTTCGTTTTCCCACCCATCGTTATACGGTTAATATGGCTCCGGCAGATATTAAGAAGGATGGTGTAGCACTTGATCTACCCACGTCTCTGGCTTTGATCCAAGCTCTGCATCAGATAAGAACAACAAAACTGGAAAAATACGCATTGATTGGTGAAATGTCTCTGGATGGTGCTTTGCGTCCTGTTCGTGGAGTGCTTCCCATTGCCGTTGCCTGTTGGAAAGACGGTATGGACGGTCTTATATTGCCCTATGAAAATGCCAGAGAAGCTGCAGTTATAGAAGAACTTAATGTTTACCCTGCTACATCTCTAAATGAGGTTGTAAACTTTCTGGAAGATAAGATCGAGATCGAACCGGTTAAAGTTAATATAGAAGAGATCTTTAAAATTTTGAATGAGAGCCCGGTGGATATGTACGATGTAAAAGGACAATTCCATGTAAAAAGAGCTCTGGAAGTTGCTGCAGCAGGAGGTCATAATGTTCTTATGATAGGACCACCCGGGTCTGGAAAGACCATGCTAGCCAGACGTATTCCCACAATCCTGCCCGGATTAACTCTGGAAGAATCATTGGAAACAACAAAGATACATTCTGTTGCAGGTCTAATTGGAAGTAGGAAAGGAGTTGTTACAAGTCGTCCGTTCCGTTCTCCGCATCATACGATCAGCGATGTGGCACTTATTGGCGGGGGGAGCTATCCTAAACCCGGGGAAGTATCCCTTTCTCATAATGGGGTATTGTTTTTAGACGAACTTCCTGAGTTTAAAAAATCTGTACTGGAAGTTCTTAGACAACCTCTGGAAGATGAAATTGTAACCATCTCACGAGCAACTCAAAGCCTGGAATTCCCGGCAAAATTTATGATGGTGGCTTCTATGAATCCCTGTCCGTGTGGGTATTTCGGTAGTAATGTGGAAAGTCACACCTGCTCCTGCCCGATTGCTAATATTCAAAGATACCGTTCCAGAATCTCCGGACCGCTCTTAGATAGGATCGATATTCATGTGGAAGTGCCTGCAGTGAAATATGAAGAATTAAGCGGACTACCAACAGGTGAGAAATCTGAGATAATCAGAAAGAGGGTAAATAACTCTAGGGATATCCAACTGGAAAGATTTTCCAGGGAAAAGATCTACAGTAATTCTCAGATGAACCCCAAACAAATCAGAAAATACTGCATCCTGGATGACGAGAGCAAGAATGTTCTGAAAATGGCAATGGATAAAATGGGACTTTCTGCCCGAGCTTATGATAGGATCCTCAAAGTTTCCAGAACAATTGCAGACCTGGAAGGAAATGAAAAAATAACGGTAGCTCACATCAGCGAAGCAGTGCAATACAGAAGTTTAGATAGAAAGTTTTGGGAGTGATGCTGCTATTTCTTAAATTCCATTTTATGAAGAAAACTATTTCTCAGTAATTGGCTCAAACAATAATGCTTACTCTCTGAGAGTCAAATATAACTAATACAAGAGAATTTTCTTAAAATAATATTTGCACTTGACATTTTATACATTAAATTATTTTATGTAAAGTGTAGTTTACAAAAAAAAGGAGAGATATTATGAATACTATGTTATTAGGAGGTAATATTAAGCGTATTAGAAAAATTCGTGGTTTTAACCAACATGCTGTTTACACAGCTTCTGCAATTAGTAGACAGGCATACTCTAATATCGAGAATGGTAAATCCGAACCTAAAACAAGCACTTTAATAAAAATAGCTCACGTATTGGATGCGGATATCAAAGATTTCTTTGTTGAACCTGTTGAATTTCATAGTATCAGATTTCGAACTAATAAGATCAACACTCAGAAGGATAAAATGAAGAAAGAAGAAATTTTAATGAATTTGTCTTTCTGGTTAAAAAATTACAACTATCTTGAAGAAATTACTAACGGTAAACAAGTTTATTGTTTAAGAAATTTTAATAATCTAATTCCTATAGAATTGGCAAAAAAAGTTAGAGAAAAACTTAAACTCGATAACGATGAACCGATTTATGACATCTGCAATTTAGTAAACGAATTGGGTATCAAGATTTTCCGATTTGAATGTGATTTGGATAAGTGTTTTGGGTTTTCTGTTAGTGAAGATGACGAAGGACCAGTTATTGCAGTTAATACCTATAAAAATATTAGTATTGAACGCCAGATATTCACTATTGCGCACGAATTAGGTCATTTATTAATGCATAAAAATTCTTATAAACCAGAACTAATTGAGGAGAAGGTAAATGAAGAAAAGGAAGCAGACCAATTCGCTGCTCATTTTCTTATGCCAGCTGAAGGATTCAAAAAAGAGCTTAAAAAAGTTTCTGGTTTGCATTGGATAGGCCAAATACTTCATATCAAACGTATCTATAAAGTCAGTTATAAAACAGTTCTTCGCAGATTGATAGATTTGAATTTAGTTTCTAACAATATTTATATGTATTTTTCTGCTGAATTCAAAAGGAAATACCATAAGGATTTGAAAAAACATTTTGAACCATATTCTGTTGAACCTGAAGGTATGCTCAAATCTGATTTTGTAAATAAGAGATTGAATAAGCTTGTTAGAATTGCTTATGAAAAAGAACTTATAACTTTGAACAGAGCTTCTGAAATTTTAAGCCTTCCTCTAATTGAAATGAAAGAATTAACTTCTTCTTGGAATGAAATCAAATATGCTACAAATTGATAAATCGCTTATCTTTGATGCAAATATAATAATAGATTTTTTCACTATTTCAAAAGATTTTTTTAAATTTATCAATGAACTTTCTATTGAAATGTTTATCGCAGATGTGACCTTACTTAAAGTTGATCAATTAAACGATACAAATGCTAAAGAGCTTAATATTTCTATCATCGAAACACCAATAGACATGTTAGATGAATCAGCAAATAGATGTAAATCGGGTTTGGCATTCGACGACTATATTACTTTTTTACTCGCAAAAGATAATGATTTAATATTAGTCACAAATGATAAATCTTTAAAAATTCATGCTCAAAGCAAAAGTGTAGATACTCTTTGGGGGCTCGAAATAATTTTATTTCTGGAGAGCAATAATAAGATTTCAAAAGAAAAAGCTAAAGAGCTTTTTAAAAAATTAAGGATAGTTAACAATCGAATTACAGATGACATTGAAAAAGAATTTCTAAAATTATTATATCAGCGAAGCAGTACAATACAGAAGTCTGGATAGGAAGTTCTGGAAGTAGATTGTTAGCAACAAACTAAACTAACAAAAAAGAAAAAACAAACATTCACTGTCATTCCCGTGAAAACGGGAATCAATGAACTAGGTTTTCTTTCCTGTCGCTAATTTACCTGGTGAGCACAGATTATGCATTCATTCTTACAAATGAATTTAAAACAACTATAAATAATATTGACATCGAAAATGATTCGATTTTTTTGTATGGTGTTAAATAGAGTCGAGCGACTGATAGAGAGATTTTTTGAAAGTACTAATCTTTTTCTAAAAGAGGAAATTCCAAAAAATAAAATGTAAAATAAATTTAAAAACTTTATATTCAGTAAACCCTTCCACCTAATTTTGCTTTTTTTGACGGTTCCAGCAAGGACAATTCGTTTTCTTCAGTAGGTACTCCTAGTACTAAAACTTCAGAAAAAAACCCAGCTATATTCTTAGGAGGAAAATTTACAACTCCCACTATTTGTTTTCCAAGAAGTTCTTCTTTTGTGTAGTTTGTTGCTTGAATACTTGTATTTTTTACCCCAATTTCTTCACCAAAATTTATTTTCATTTTGTAAGAGGTTTTTCTCGCCCTTGGAAAATCATCAACTGAAATTATTTTGCCTATTCGAATATCAAGTTTTAAAAAATTATCATATGTTGACATATTTTTTACTTTTTTCCATTTATTTTAACTTCAAATAAGGTTAAACGATGTACTTTTTTCTTCTTATTAATTTTAAAATTATACTCTTCAAATAATTTTTTTAACTCATCTGCGTTAGGAGAATTTTTAATTAGACGGTCTTTCTCGTAATTGTTATAAATACTTAAGAAGTCTCTTTCTTTTTTAGCTTTATTCCATATTGATAAATAGATTACACCATCTTTATTGGTTATTTTTTTAAGCTTCTTTACAAAATTTTCTAGGTTGTTTTGTTCGGATATATGAGATATAGTTCCCATCATACAGGTTATAATATCAAATTCTCCATTTTCATAATCCATAATATCTTCACAAACATGAGTAATATTTAATGATTTAGCCTCAGTTTCAAATTTTGCTGATTCATTACATTTGGGATCAAAGTCAATACCAATAATGTAATCTGCGATATTTCTTTCAGCAAACATAATTGGATAACGCCCTGAGCCTTCACCAATGTCTAAGTATCTTTTAAATTTTTTGCCAGCAATCATTTCCAATAGTTCTGTCATTTCAGCATCCTTTAGTTTTTTATCTTCTTTATTATAATCTTTAAGATACCAGAGTAACCAATCTTTTTTATAACTAATCCTATGACTAGCTTTCTCTAATTCTTCCTCAAACTTTTCAATGAACTCCTTCAAAGGGATTGTATTAGAACCACTCCAAACTTCATTAAACGTATTTATCAGTGATACAATTTCCCTTTTTTTCTTATCATCTGAACATTTTTTATAATCAAAGTATATTTCAACACCAAGTATATTATTTTCTCGATCACATGTAAAATAATCAAACTCTTTATCTTCATAACATGCTATTTCAGTATTCAACAATTTTTTCCAAAAAGGACTTGTTTCTGGCATGAATAATTTCATAGTTATACATTTATTCATCTCTTTAAGCTGTCTGATAGTAGTATTCCATTTAGTCTCTAAAGCCGTATTTCTCCTTCTTTTATCTTCTACAATCTTATTTACTGTTCTCTTTATAAATTGATCAATGGGTTCTTCTAACAAAATTAATCTCTTGATAGGTTCCTCTTCCTCTTTTTCATTAAGCCTCTTTGCTGTTTCGATATTATCCTCGATGATATGATATTGGTCATCTGGTATCCACCAAAAAGATGATCCCAAAAAAGTCGTTGTAATAAATCCTTTATTTAAGCTTTTTAATTTTTGGATATAATGCCTAAATGCTTGTTGTTGTCCTTCAATAAACATATAATTGTTTTGATTAGCTTCTTTAAATAAAGTATCAACATATTTGAGATTATTTTTTATAACGTATTCTGCTGAGATCTCTTGCCCACTCATATATTCATAAGCATATTCTTTGATATTGGGATAAAGATTAAAAAAGTCTTTCAAATATGTATCGGTAGAAAAACTATAAGGTTTTCGAAACTCCCATTTATTGTCATTATATATACAAGATTTTATTGATACTGTTACTTTTTTAGGTTCATCCAAATTATGAAATGTTAGAATATTAAATGAAGGGAAACCTTTCTTATACTCTGGGCGTTCAAATATATGTCCAGTTCCAACAACTAATAATTTATGTTTTTCCTTACCAAGAGTATATATCTCTTCGAAATGCTGGTGTCCATGTAAAAGAATAGAAAAATCATTATCTTTAAGAAATTCTTTCAATTCCGTTTGATCTCGTAATGCTGATTGATCTTCTTCTCTTACTGGACACAGAGAGTGGTGAATTACAAAGATTTTAATAATATCTTTAGAAAATGAAAGTTTTGATAGTGAATACTTTATATTATTTATTTGATTATTACCTAAAAGCCCATAGTTTTTTTCACTAATAATCCTTATACATGAATTAGCGCAGACAAATAAAAGATTATAATTTTCTGTGAAAGATTCAAAAATACTAAAAAGTTCCTCTTGTGGGGTGTTCAATTCTAAGATTTTATTTTTTGGAGAATAGAATTCTCTAATAAAGTGAATAAAATTGTTAAAGGGATACATCGGGTTACCTAAATCAACATCATGATTTCCTGGGGTTATAATAACTCTTTCTCTTTTAATGTTAAGAATATTATCACATAGTTTTCCTATTATCTTTATAGCTTCTATATAATCTGGAGCATCTTTTCCTTTTGAGCCGACATCTCCTGAAATAACTAAGAAGTCTGGTTTGTTTTCTAACTTAGTAATAAAAGTGTTAAATTTCCTTAGAGTCGTTTCATCCCCCCAAGAATTTTTTATTTTTTTATCTCCAAAGTGAAAATCTGACATATGCAAAATACTTGCTTTAGACTTTTTGTTTTTCATATATTAATTCTCATTGATTTCTTTGATTAAAATATAAAACCTATATTTTTAAGTTTGAAACCAATTTTAATTATCTGAATTATTTTTTAATCTTAACATTTTTACTATTTTTTTTTAAATCTTTCATTAATCATTTTTTATAAAATACTACATAGGAAGTCAAGTTTTTTATCTTATATTTATTTTCTCTTATATTCATTTGTTGCTATAGACCATATGTAATTTTTTATCTATTACATGTGTTAAATTTGCTCAATTACTTTCTTAAGCTCCTAAATCGCTTCTGTTTCTTTATATGGAATTAAAGTGATAATCACAAGCTGATTTTGGTAAAAATCAGCATTATAAAAAAACGTTTCTGTTATTATTGATGAATTCGAGATATATTTTGAAAGTAAATGTATATCAGACATTTTTCAAAAAGTAAAAGGTAAAATATATAATTGGAAAGTACTTATTGAACCCGAGAATAAAAAGAAAAAAATAAAACAGATTAAAAATTTACTTTAGGATTTTGAATTACAATTTATTAATAAAAAGAAAACAGACAGATATTTCGAATTTTATAAGTAAATAATAAGAAAAATAAATCACATCAGCGAAGCAGTATAATATAAAAGTCTGGACAGGAAATTCTGGGAGTAAAAAATTTATTTATTCTTTACCCAACTCTTCTAAACTTTAAAGTAAAAACTGTTCCTTTGGGATGGTTATCTTCAATACTTACACTACCGCCATAGCTTTCCATAGCTTTGCTTACAATATATAATCCCAGACCGGTGTGCCCTTTCTTCCCATATTTGAATCCTTCATCAAATAAATTTTCTTTTATCTTATCAGGAATTCCTATGCCATTATCAGCGATTTTTATTTCGCAGTTATTATTTTTCTTTGCAATAAAAATATTGATTTTATTTGCTTTTCCATGAATGATTGCATTTCTTAATAGGTTGTCAAACACAGAACTTAATGCTTCATCTGCTAAAATAATGCATTTACCATTAATGTCTATTTCTATATCTTTGTAATTCTTTATTACATTTCCTAAAATTTCTCTCGTATCGTATAATCTCAAATCCTTACAGGTTGACATAAATTGCTCAAGGTCTCTCATATTTCTGATAAGGCTGACGCTCTTATCTATACTTTTTGAGGCTTCTTTTAATAAGTTTTCGTCTTTTAAGTCACTATAAATTCTTAAAGCACTTTTTATTACAGCAAGATTATTTGTAATATCGTGTCTTAAAATTGTATTAATCAATTCCAGGTGTTCTTGATGCAAGCTCAATTCTTCTTTTTGATTTTCTATTTGTTCTTTTGCTTTTAATAATTTTCTTTCATAAATATCACTAAGTTTTGTTATTTTTCTGGAAACACTGAGTAATTTTTCGAAATGTTCTTTGAGGACTTTGAATTCAATTAATAGCTCTTTTTTTGAAATATTATTCCTTTTCAATACTTCGTTGCTATTTTTAAGTGTATCTATTTCTTTTTGAAAAATGTGGTGAGTACTGAATTTAATTATTTTTTTTCTTTTCATTTTATTTATGATAATTTTAATATGGAATTAAGTTAAAGTTTAAGTCTAAATCTTCAGCAAATTCTTCTCCTGTCTCCAAAGCATCTTCATCATCTTTTTCATAAAACCAATTAACCTGTGCATTGCCACCTTTTTTATGATAATTTTCCAAAATTTCTAAAACATCTAAAATGCATTTGGAAGAGCTTGTATTTATATAATTTAATTTTAAATTGAGAATAGTTGTTTTATCAACTTCGGAAATAAAAGTTTCTATCCATTTGTAAATTGGTAAGAAAAACCCCATTGCATCTTCCGGATAAGAAGAACCACTCATTTCCAGAACCCCTTTCTGAACATTAAAATTAATTTCCAAGGTATATTTTGTTTTTTTTATATGCATATTATTCATTATTGTTCTCCTTTGAGACATCTACAGATAAAATGAAAAAAGAGTATAAATCGTCAATTTTATTTATTTTCGCTTCTAAAATATTACCGGATTTTCGGGCAATATCTATTAATCCCAGACCTGCGCTTTGAGATTCTTTTGTTCGAGGTAATTTCCTCTGTTCTAGATAATATTTTTTTAATCCTTCCTTATCAAGCTGGTTAATATAGTTGCATTTATTGAGAATTTTTTTTGACTTAGAATTTTCGACCAGATTGCCGGAGGTTATCGTATAAAAATGTTTATTTTCACTAATATCAATGATTCCAGTTCCGATCTTTTTGTCTTCATTTTCCAAGCTTATCTTTTCAGCAGAATGATGAAGAATATTCTGGGCAAGTTCAATAAATATTGCAAATACCTTTTTAGATATTTTTTTCTGTCCAATTTTACAAGAGAACTTGTTTTTGATTGTTTCTCCTAATTCAACCAGAATATCCTGTGAAATACTACCCTTAAAAGATAATATGAGGTTTTTATCAATTCGCTTTCGGTAAAGTTCGAGTATCTCTTTTTCTATCATTAAACACTTCTTTAAAATTAAATTCCAATCCCAATTATAGTAATATCATCTCTTTGTTCTTCTTTTCCCTGATGCTTTATAAGTTCAGTTAGAAGTTTTTGCTTTTGCTTCTTGCAACTTTGTGTGGCAATATTCAACAATAGGTTCTCTAACCTCTTTGAGCCGAATTTCTGTCCTTCAACATCCGATTGGTCAGCAAACCCATCACTTGTTAAGTAAACAGCATCACCTTCTTGAATGTTAATTTCATGGTTGGTAAATGTTCTTTTTTCTTCTTTCTGCCTGCCGCCAATCGTTTTTCTGTCCCCTTTGATTTTAGTCAGAGTTGAATTAGCAACATGGTAAAGAGGACGTTTTGCTCCTGAAAAGATTAGTTTCTGATTCTTTGGCTCCATTACACATAAACACACATCCATACCATCGGTTGATTCTGCTTCACCAGTTTACTGTTTCAGTGCAAATCTTACTTCTGTATGCAGATTCTCTAAAATCAGGGCAGGATCGAGAATATTCTTTTCGTTAATAAG
>DAOVQH010000211.1 GCA_030628755.1 Candidatus Cloacimonadota bacterium
GGGATTAAATTTGTCTATGATAAACAGAAAACTGAAAAAGATGAAGCAAAGAATGATATGGGAATTGATAATTTTGGAGGAACTTGGTGGTATTGGCCATATTCATGGGGTGTAGATGCTGGTGATTATGGTTTTGAAAGAACTGAAACCAATTTTCTAATGGAAGAAGAATACTCAGATTATAACTTCTCTGAAAAAGGAGACTTTCTTACAACTAATGAAACCTCCAATATCAGGTTTAATTTAGCTTTTATGAAGAAATTTGAGTTCAAAGGAATAAAACCGGAATTAAGGTTTGACTTTATGCATCAAAGATTAGTTATGGGTAAGGAAGAAACCGATGATTACTATTCAGGAGAGTATTCTGAATTAGGTGTTCCCGATAGTTTGGATAACCAGGATTTTGCCTCTGGAAATATTACAGATGCTTACAAGATGATAATCGATGAAAGTGGAGACAAAAATCAAATTGGATTTTCCATAAAAAATGTTTTTAATCAACAGAAAGCAAGAAAAAATGATGGTTTCTGGGAACTGGGAATCAGCTTTGGTTTATCTTCCGGTGATTTTGAATCTTCTGATGATATACAATTAAATACTGAACAAAGTATGGCTTATGCCGATACTTCAAATATCGATTGGAATCAAGAAGATTCAAACCATATCTGGATTAACGACATTGGTGACTATAATGGTTCTAACATAAATCTGTACGGAAAATTTAACATTCCTTTCAAAGAGATAATTAATTTTGGTTTTGGGACATTTTACAATTATAATGTTGTTGAAAAAGAAACAGATTATATTGAAGAAACTGATAATAGAACCGAATATACTGAAGGTGAATTATTTGATGATGAAAATGATTTTATCGTAACAGAAACTGGTAAACTTACTGCTGATAGAACATTTGAAAAACAAATTTATAGTTTTAGAATTCCTGTTGGCCTGGAATTCAGAATGCCAAGAAAAGATATAACCGAACATGATGCTTTCGGTTTACGCAATTTCAGTTTCAGGATCGGCACTACTTTTATTTCTACTAAAACCATTATCAATGACAAAAAACAGGTAACTGATTCTTATCCATTCACAACAATTACTGAATATGGAGATGGAGAAATAGAGGTTGACTTTAATGATAATTTTTACCAATCTACGAGTGAGCATTCAGAAAATATTGTAGGAACAAAGCGATTCTCTGGGGGAATTGGCTACAATCATTCTGAAAATTTGCAAATCGATATTGGTGGATATATTGACGATGAGGGAAAAGATTTTCTACTTGGTATTTCTTTCTCAATAAAATTGTGAAATCTATAGAATACCTTTTTTATTTTCAATAATTCCATCTCATTTTTTTCTAAGCGGCATTCAATTGGATGCCGCTTGACTTTTTTAAATAGATATTTTCTGAAAAAAAATTTTATTAGATTTCTCGTTCCTATCCGGCAGCTGCCGGATGGGAACGCAATATACAGGTAGATTTTTTTATTTGTTTATTTTGGAGGTATTATGCGAGATGTATTTTTTTTATTTTTAGCGTTAATTCTAATTGGAGGATGTTCAATAGAAAAGAAATCTGAAACAGGTATTAATCCTTTGCCAAACTTTGATGCAATGTGGGATTATCAACATCCCGATTCCACCGAGATAAAATTCAAGGAAGTGCTGCTTGTATTGAAAGATTCTCCAGAAACTACTTACGATGAAGGTTATCATGCTGAACTTCTAACTCAAATCGCCAGGGCGCAGGGAATGCAGGGAACATTTGAAGAAGCTCATAAAACCCTGAACCAGGTTGACAGTATGCTTACAGACAACCTTAAAACTGCAAAAATAAGATACCTGCTGGAACGAGGAAGAGTGTATAATTCATCCGGAAATCCAGACAAATCCAGAGCATTATTTTTAGAAGCATGGAACTTTGGTATGGATAACCAACTCGACATATATGCTATAGATGCAGCTCATATGATGGGAATTGTTGAACCTTCCGAAAAGCAACTTGAGTGGAGTCTTAAAGCCTTAGAAGTCACAGAAAAAACAGACGATAAAAGAGCAAAAGGCTGGCTGGGTTCTCTTTATAACAACATTGGCTGGACTTATCACGATTCAGGTGAATATGAAAAAGCGCTAAAATTATTCCGGAAAGGATTAGAGTGGAGAAAAACCCAAAACAACGAACAGGCAATACGGATCGCTAAATGGAGCGTGGGAAGATGTTTGCGTTCCCTGAAAAAATATTATGAAGCACTTCAAATTCAGAATGAACTGCTGCAGGAATTTGAAGAAAAACAGCTCGAACAGGATGGCTATGTTTTTGAAGAACTGGCAGAACTCTACCTTATAAAGAATAATCAATCTGAAGCAAAAAAATACTTCAAACTCGCTTACGAATACCTTTCCAAAGATGAATGGCTTAAAGCAAATGAACCTGAAAGATTGGAAAGAATAAAAAAACTAAGTAAATAAGTTATTGACATAAAGCATTGTGAATAATTCTCTTCCTTTGTAAAAATTCAAAAAAATAGGACGAAAAAATGCAAGGATTAAATGCAATTAAAATTTTTTTGGGAATAATCGCTTTAGTTGTCATTGTATATATATTAAAAACATTACAGGCAATCTTTATTCCACTTACATTCGCTGTTTTTCTTTCATTTTTATTTCAGCCTTTGAATCGTTTCCTGTGTAAAAAGAAAATACCGATAGGAATAAGTATCCTGCTGATGGTCATCATAATTTTGGTTTTATTCACATTAATGGGAACTGTCGTATACACAAGTGTGTCTTCTTTTGTCACAGACTTCCCGAAATATGAAACCCAGATAACAGACATGTTCCAGAAATTTATTACAAAATTTGAGATACCAATAGAAAAAGTAACGGATTATCTTAAGAACGAAGTGAACTGGCTGCAGTTAGCAGACAGGTTCTCGCTTTCAAAGATAATTTCTGGAACGATGGGTACTTTTATCGACTTCCTGATAAAACTACTTCTAACAGTCGCATTTATGATATTTATTGTTCTGGAGCGAACCAAGTTAATAAAACGGGTTGAAAAAGTTTTAACTGAAGATGAAGCGAAACATTCGACCAGTATAGTAGAAAAAATTGAACAATCCGTAAAAACCTATATTGTTAATAAAACTTTTATCAGTCTTGCTACCGGGCTCATCAGCATGCTCTTTATCGCTATTCTGGGCATTGATTTCGTTGTCATCTCAGGACTATTAATTTTTATTTTAAATTATATTCCCAACTTCGGCTCCATTGTAGCTTCTGCTTTTCCCATAATTATTTGTTTTATTCAGTATGGAATCAGCTGGCAGCTTATAGCAATTTCCATAGCACTTGTTTCAACCCAAATGATAATGGGAAATTTTGTAGAACCCAAAGTTATGGGAACCGGTTTAAAACTTTCCCCTCTTTTCGTTCTGATAGCCTTGATCTTCTGGTTCTGGGTTTGGGGACCGGTTGGAATGATACTGGCTGTTCCCATAACCTCTGCAATAAACCTTATCATCAAGGAGATACCTTCTTTAAAAATCGTATCTGCTTTTATCAGTTCTGAATAATAATGCCTTTGAAAATTGCTTCCGTTAATAAGGATGGTTTAGCTGTAAAATATGGTTTGAGAGTTGGTGATACGATAATTTCTATAAATAACCAATCAGTAGAAGATTTCCTTGATCTTCAATTCCACAGTGCTGAAGAAGTTTTATCAATAAACTTCAAAGATAATTCAGGAGATTTGAAACAAGCCGAAATCCATCAGAACTGGGAAACTCCTCTTGGCATTGAGCCAGTAGTCCATAAATGCAGAACCTGTACAAATGACTGTATCTTCTGTTTCGTTGATCAAATACCTACGGGGCTAAGGAAAACATTATATATTAAAGATGATGATTACAGACTCTCTTTTACTTTTGGAAATTATATAACACTCACAAATCTTTCCCCAAAGGATTACGATAGAATTATTCATCAAAAATTAAGCCCTCTTTATATCTCTGTTCATACTACCAATCCTCTGCTTCATAAAAGAATGTTTCGATATAAACAAAATTTCAATATTATGGAAAAATTAAAATTTCTATCAGATAATCGAATTGAGCTTCACACCCAGATTGTTATTGTTCCTGGCTGGAATGACGGAAATGAACTTGAAAGCTCTCTAAAAGATTTAATCTCTCCTGATTTAAACATTTTGTCCATTGGAATTGTACCTGTGGGAATTACTAAATATCGAAAATCTTTAACCAAAATTTCAAAAGTGTCTTCAGAACTTGCAGAACAACTTCTGGAAATCTCCCAAAAATATCCACGGACATATTGTTCTGACGAGATTTATCTTCTTGCAGATAGAGAACTTCCCAATCAAGTTTTTTATAATTACTATCCTCAGCTTGAGAATGGTATTGGAATGCTCCGATTATTCTCTGCTAATTGGAAAAAGAATAAAGAAAAATTTATCAGTGAAATAAAGAAGAATGATAAGAAGTTGGTCTTTGTTACTGGCAAGCTTGCATTCAATTTTATTTCCGAAATAGCATCCGAAATGAATCAGGTTTATCCTGATAAAATTCGTGTATTTCCTGTTATAAACAAATTCTTTGGAAAAACCGTAACAGTTACCGGACTTCTTACAGCTTCAGATATATTACATCAATTATCTGTTGAAAAAAATGAGACTGTAGTAATCAGCAGTAATGTATTCAATGATGATGGTTATACACTGGACAATGTTCATAAAAAGAAACTGAAATATAAGCTTAAAACAAATCTTCTCATTGTAGATGAAGAATTTTTTAACTGGGAATTTGTAAATTAATAAGGAATACTAACAATATTTATTCCAA
>DAOVQH010000213.1 GCA_030628755.1 Candidatus Cloacimonadota bacterium
CCTTTCTTAATGCTCCTAACCAACCACCAAACCTTCTTGCAATTGTATCAGAATGAAATTTACCCCTTGTATTATATTCAGATATAGTTATTGCCCTTTTCTTGAATTCATTAGCAACTCTTTTTAAATTTTCTATTAATTCTTTATCAGAAGTATTTCTATGATATATCTTTAATTCGTATTTCATATATTTCTCCATAATTATCTCAAGAGCCACTGACTTTCACCGAATTACACTGACTTTAAAAAATTGTCTGTGTTTATCTGTGTAAATCAGTGGCTAAGTTTTTTCACTCATATTCCTTCAACAATCCTGTCCTTTCATTAAATTCCATTATTTTTTCATCCCACTTATCAACTTTTGCAAACTGGTGTTTCCAATAGTTATCATCATACCATTGTGCATTGAGCTCTTCCACGGTTTTTCCCTGCTGTTCTATCCATGTGAAATACTTCAGGTTGTGCATCCTTCTTTTTTCATAATAGGTCATTTCAATCATATGGTCGATACCGATCCCCATCAGGTCTGCTTCGTAAATAATCGCAGCTTTCTTTGAATCAAATTCGTCAAGCCGCTTTCGTTCTTCGATAATCCTTGATTGGTACAATTCCATAGAATCGGTTGCAACTGTGAATACAACATCATTTTCGTTCATTTCATAATATTTTGCCATTTTGATAACACCCATCAGGTTAGCTATGGAGGAGATTCCCAGAAGGTCAAGTTTTTCCACGACATGCAGATCAACACCAATTTCATTAATAAGGAATTCCTTACCTTCCGGTTCATTGAAAAGTCGCATGATATGCATATTGGGTTCATCATCGATTCCTGCAACCATGTCCATATTCTTGATATTGTGAATCCAGGGAACGTGTTTATCGCCGATACCTTCGATGCGATGTCCACCATAACCATTATAAAGTAGAGTGGGGCATTGCAGAGCTTCACCTGCACAGACTTTAAATGTTGGGAATTTTTCCCGCAGATAATCTGCACAACCAAGTGTTCCAGCAGAACCCTGAGTCAGGAAAAGGGCACTGAATCTTTGCTCACCTCTTTTCTCAAGATTGAAAACTTCTTCCATTGCAGGACCGGTAACAGCATAATGCCAGAGTGCGTTTCCAATTTCATTAAACTGGTTAAGGTTTACGATTTCATCCGGTCTGGCATGACATAATTCTTTAGCTTTATCGTAAATTTCTTTTACATTACTTTCGCAACCAGGAGTAGCATAAACTTCTGCTCCGATCTTATGAAGCCAGTCAAATCTTTCCTGACTCATTTCCTCAGGTAGAATTGCAATTGAATGGCATCCCAGCAGGTAAGAATCATAAGCTCCACCGCGGCAATAGTTACCAGTTGAAGGCCAGAGTGCTTTCTGTGTGGTTGGGTCAAAACGTCCACTGACCAGCTTTTCTACAAGTGGACCAAAAGTAGCACCAACTTTATGAGAACCTGTTGGGAAGAATTTTCCTATCAGCATCAGAATGCGTGCTTTCACTCCAGTGAGTTCTTTTGGGATTTCAATGTAATTGACTTTTCCAAATCTGCCACCGAATTTAACTGGTTCATTTTTCCAGGTTATTCTGAACATATTTAATGAATGCAAATCCCATAAACCTATGTTTTTCAGTTTTGCCTTGATCTTTTCGGGTATCAATTCCGGGTTTCGCATCTGTTTGTAGGTTGGGATGATAATGTGTTTTTCCCGACAACGCTTGATCGTGTTTTCTAATATTTGTTTTTTAGATTTCATAATTACCTCACAATCCTTGTTCCAGCTTTTCCGGCAACAGCATCTGCAATAAGTTCTGGAGTAGTGATTATAACTTCATTTCCACCAACTTCCAGGAATTCAATAGCAGACTCTATTTTCGGCAGCATACTTCCTTTCATGAAATGTCCTTCAGTACAATATCTTTTCGCTTCTTCCAACGTCATCACTGAAATTGCTTTCTGTTCTTCAGTTCCAAAGTCAAGATAAACCTGTTCTACACATGTAGAGATTATTAAATAATGCGCTTTCAAATTTTGAGCCAGAAGAGATGAAGCTCTATCTTTATCGATCACTGCCGGAACGCCGCTCAGATTTCCATTTTCATCTTTGATTACTGGAATACCTCCTCCCCCTACAGCGATAACAATGAAGTCGTTCTTTATCAGGTTTTCGATTGCTTCTTCTTCAATAATTTTGATCGGAATTGGTGAAGCAACAACTCTTCGATAACCTCGTCCCGCATCCTCAACGATATCCCAATCATATTGCTGCTTTTTATTCTCAGCTTCTTCTTTGCTCAGGAAAGGACCGATTGGTTTTGTGGGGTCTTTAAAAGCATTATCATCTTTATCCACAAGAACTTGTGTTATAACTGTGACGACATTTTTCTTAATTCCTTTTTCTTTAAGAACATTGCTAACAGCCTGCTGAATTTGGTAGCCGATTGCACCCTGTGTATCAGCTCCAGCAGAAGGAATAGGAACTTCATGAAGCTGATCCTTTGAAATCTCTGAACGAAGAAGAATAAAACCAACCTGGGGACCGTTTCCGTGGGTAATGATAACTTTTAATCCTTTTTCTATGAGTTTTACAATATGCTTTGAAGTCTCTTTTATACAATCATACTGATCATCAACGGTTTGGTGCTGTTTATCTTTGATCAGAGAATTTCCCCCGATAGCTAATACTGCTAATTTTGACATTTGTTTTTCCTCCGATAACTCATCCCTTTACCCTGTTAAATAACTAATAATAAAGATAGTTAAAATATTATTTACTATATTTAACAGGGCAAGCCCCTTCTCTTAAAAAAGAAGGGGAATTTTAAAGGAAATGAGATTTTTCTTTTTCCTTTTGTTTCCCTCTCTTCCTCGTCACGGCGTTAGACGGATCAAGAGAGAGTCAGGGTGAGTTTTTTAAATATCAACTTTCATTCCGGCAATGGTCATTGCCATGATTGCCTTTTGTGTATGAAGCCTGTTTTCTGCAATATCTACAATGATGGAATTAGGTCCACTGGCTACATCATCTGTAACTTCTTTCCCTCTATCAACAGGCATTGGATGAATGAAGAGAGCATCGTTTGTGCGATCCATTCTTTCCTGGTTACATATCCAATCTGTCATTTTACTGGCACGGGTAATTTCTGCTTCTTTGCCGATCTGGTAAAAATCCGGTCCGAACCAGTTACGTGAATAAACGAATTCCACATCTTTTGTATAACCTGCATCAGGATCATTGATTATCTCAAATTTTGTACTATTAGCTTCACAGTTTGCTTTCATTTTTGCTATTTCTTCTTCAGGAAGGTCGTATCCTTTTGGAAAAGCCAGCCGCACATTCATTCCAAGACGGGAAGTTATAAGAAGATTTTCATGAACAGAGCAATAGGAACGGGCTAAAGAACCGTGAGCCCAGGTCATCAGAATAGTTTTGCCTTTTAGATCGCCTTTGTGTTCCTGCATTCCCATCACATCGGAAAGTCCCTGGCAGGGATGATATTTATCATCTGCCATATTGATGATGGGAACATCCATCCATTTGGCATATTCGCGCAAAAGAGCATTGCCATCACCATAATTTTCCACAGAAGTTTCCAGAATCCTGATTCCCATTCCGCAGGCATATCTCGCCAGCACTTGTGCGGCATCTTCAATTGTCTCTCCTGCCTGCACTTCCACACCCTTACTGGTTTTTTTCAGGCGCATTGTTTTTGGTTCCAAGAATTGAGCATGTCCACCGAGTTCCGTAGCTGCTGATTCAAAAGATATCCTGGTTCGGAGTGACGGGTTAAAGAAGAACATCAGGAAAGTCTGATCTCTTAAAAGCTTATTGTATTTATCTCCATAGCGGTCTGCTTTCATTTCTTTAGCGAGTTTCAGCAGAGCATTGATCTCCTGCACTGAAAGTTCTTGAGTGCAGATAACATCTTTTCCTTTCATATCGATTTGCATTATTTTCTCCTTCTTTACCTTGAACTTGTGAAGTCTTAGAGACTTAACAAGTTTATTTCCGAAAAACTTCACAAGTTTCAAAAACTTGTTAAGTTTATTCCAACCATTGAAAAGGCTAAATTGAGAGAATCCCTCTGAAAGAAGCCGTTTTCAAGGTTTTGTTTTTCAAGGTTTGTTAATTTTTGAAAACAAAGAACCAATTTGAAAATGAGGAATTCTGATCATTCTTTCTTCTTTTTTGTATTGCCCTTGATGGACTAAAAATGATTCTTCGGTTCTGTATTTTTTCTTGAAAAATTTGATTCCATTTGGAACATAATTGGACTTATATTCCTGCCATTTAATCTCGATCGCAAATAATTTTTCGCCATTGATAATAAAATCAACTTCGTTACCGGATTTTGTTCTCCAATATTTAATTTCGTCCAATAGATCGATATTCTTTAAAAGTTCAGTGTAAATACCATTTTCCAGTAATTCTCCTCGATCGTTTCTATCCTGGATAGAATTAAAATTTCTCTGTAGGATATTTCTTATTCCATTATCTAAGAAAAAAAGCTTTTGCATTTTAGAGATTTCCGTGGATTTATTGGAAAAATATGGGAATATCCTTTTTATGATGAAAGTATTTTCCAGGACAAAAAGATATCTTTCCAAAGTTTGCCTGTTGATTTTCAAATCGTTTTGAACTTGCTGCAGGTTTAGAAGTTGTCCGCACTGATTTGCCAGCAGTTTCAAAAGAAGATTAAAAGCGTGCAGGTTCTCTATCTTAAAGATGTAGGAAATGTCTTTGAAAATATAACTTTGAACGATTTCGTTCAGTAATTTTTCCTTATCCC
>DAOVQH010000274.1 GCA_030628755.1 Candidatus Cloacimonadota bacterium
GAAGCCTGATTTATTTTTCTGATAAAATCGATTTTATCCTTTTTATCAACTGTATTATTGGGAATAACGATCGGGTGAATATTATTGAATTCCATATTTGTGAAATCCATAACTTTTATTCGATCCTTTCCTTTAGCCGCTTTACTCACTGCGTCAGCTGCAACTAAAAGGGATTCTTCACTTAGATCATTCGTATAAGCATAGATTGCAGTCTGTCCATAAAAAACTCTTATGCCTGCTCCGAAATCATAACCAATAATATTCTGTTTAACTTTGCTATCATTGAAATTAATACGTGAATTATACGTGTTCTCAACGAAGAGTTCTGCAAAATCTGCACCATTGCATAGAGCTTTGTCGATAACCTTTTCAACGAGTATCTTATCGATCATTAATCCTCCTGTTTGATATTAATCAGTAAAATTTAATTTTGTTTTATATTAAATATGTCAAGTATAATATTGATAGGTTAATCATAGTAAAACATATAACATTTTAGTTTGACAAAACCGACCTTCTACAAAGATTGACCTGCATAATAAAGGGACGAGTTAAGTATAAAAAATATGAAAAAAAGCGTGGTTGCCATTGTTGGAAGAGTTAATGTCGGAAAATCAACACTCTTTAATAGAATATGCAGGAAAAGAAGTGCGATTGTCGATTTTGAAGAAGGCGTAACACGCGATAGGAAATATGAAGAAGCTGAATGGACAGGCCACAATTTTATAGTTGTTGATACTGGTGGAATAATTCCAAAATCTTATGATGACATAGATAAAGCTGTGAAATTCCAGGCAGAGATAGCAATTGAAGAAGCTGAACTTATTCTTTTTATGGTCGATGCAAAAGTAGGAACAACTGATATTGATATGGAAATAGCACGAATTCTTTCCGGTCATCGCGAAAAAGTGATATTGGTTGCTAATAAAGTGGATAATGAAAAGGACGAACTGGAGATTTATGATTTTCTTAAGCTCGGGTTTGGTGAACCTTTCCCCATTGCTGCAATTCATGGAAGAAACGTTGGAAATTTCCTTGATGAAGTAGTGAAACATGTTGATACTATTACTGATTCTGAACAGGAAAATGATGCTATAAGAGTTGCAATTGTTGGTAAACAAAATGTTGGAAAATCTTCTCTAGTTAATAAATTATCCGGTCAGGAAAGTATTATTGTCACTGATATTCCTGGTACAACCCGGGATTCTATTGACCTGCACTTCATATATAATAATAAGAAATTAATCTTTATTGATACTGCTGGTCTTCGAAGGAAGAAACGCATCAAATATGGTGTTGAGTATTTCAGTACAATGCGGACAATAGAAAGTATTAACCGAGCTGATATTGTCCTCGTTATTCTGGACGCAACTGAGGAAATTTCCGATCAGGATCAGAAAATAGTTTCTTATGCTGCAAGAAATTACAAAGATATTATCATTGTCTGCAATAAATGGGATTTAATCGATAAAGATAATTCAACTACTGGTGAACACGTAAAAAAAATAAAGAATGAACTTGAATTTGTTGAATATGCCCCGATTATCTTTGTGTCTGCACTCACAGGACAAAGAGTACATAAAATTTTCGAGCTAATTCTACAAGTGGAAGAAGAAAGTAAAAAGCGGATTCCTACTTCAAAACTCAATAAATTCCTGGAAAGAGTTTTAGCGAAATTCCCTCCTACACACTCAAGCGGAAAACACACTAAAATTTATTTTTGTACTCAGGTAAAAAGCCACCCACCCACTTTTATCTTTTTCTGCAATAATCCAAAACTGGTAACAACACACTATCGCAGGTATCTTACAAATCAGTTAAGAGACACATTTAAATTTGAAGGTGCTTCTATTAAAACATTTTTCCGTGGAAGAGAAAGCAATGAATTTTAATTTTATCTTTGTCTTTTTCTGTGCTTATTTACTGGGAAGTATTCCAACCAGTTATTTAATGGGAAAAATTATTAAGGGAATCGACATTCGTAAGTATGGAAGTGGAAATGTGGGAGCTTCGAATGCTTTAAGAATATTGGGGACAAAGTTCGGAGTAACTACATTGATAATCGATATTGCTAAAGGATTCTTTGCAGTTTATCTGGGAAAATTTTATCTACAAAATCCTCCGACAATAATATTGATTTTAATTGGTCTTTTTGTAATAATTGGTCATATTTTTACGATCTTTCTAAAATTTAAAGGTGGAAAAGGAGTGGCTACATCAGCAGGAGTTTTTATTGCATTGGCTCCCATTCCTGTATTTATCGGTCTCAGCGTATTCCTTTTAGCTGTTATAATTAGTAAATATATCTCACTTGGATCGATATTAGCAGCTTTAGCTTTTTTCATTACAGAACTAATTATCAACATACATAATTCGTTTGATAGTACCGAATTATTGATATTTGCATTTGTCATAACTTTATTTATTATTGTTCGTCATAAATCAAATATTAAAAGAATTATTGACGGCAATGAAAACAAAATTAGTTTTAAAAGCAGGAGAAATTAATGTGTGGTATTATTGGCGTTTTCAACAATAAAAATGCAGCAGAATTAGCAACTTTAGGGCTTTTTGCAGAACAGCACCGTGGACAGGAAAGTTGTGGAATGGCAATAAATGACGGCACAACAATCAGACTTCGTAAAAAGATGGGATTGGTAAAAGAAGTTTTCAATCCCCGCAAACTTGATTTTTTAAAAGGAAATATTGCTATCGGTCATGTTCGTTATCCCACCCGGGGTTTTTCAAATATATATAATACCCAGCCATTTGTTGTCGAAACACTTTCAGGTCCATCATACGCTCTTACCTGTAATGGAGATATTGTAAACTATGATGAAATCCGTAAAGTACTTGAATCGAAAGGAGTATATTTCGCCAGTTTAAATGAAGGTGAATTAATCCTGAAATATATAGTTTATGAGGTTGAGAAAAAAGGAAAGCCCATTATTAATGCCATTCACAAATTGATGAAATATGTTAAAGGCGCTTATTCAACTATTTTAGCGACAAAAGAAGAGCTTTATATGTTCCGCGATCCTTATGCTTTTCGTCCAATGAGTTTTGGAAAACTAAAAGATGGAACAGTTGTAGTAGCATCTGAAAGCTGCGCACTTGATATTTTAAATCCTGAATGGCAAAAAGAGATTGAACCTGCAGAAATCATCGTTGTGAATAAAAAAGGAATTAAACAAATCAAAGAAGACCCAAATCAATTCAGGGAAACTGATAATAATAAACACTGTATATTTGAGCATGTCTATTTTTCCAGACCCGACAGTTTTATTTTTGGGGAAAATGTATATAAAGTTCGTAAGAAAATTGGTTCATATTTAGCTGAGGAAGATAACATAAAGCCTGATATTGTTGTACCTGTTCCTGATTCATCTAACTTCATAGCTCTGGGATATGCAAAAAAGAAAGAAGCTCCTTTTGAATTTGGTTTGATTAGAAATCATTATGTGGGAAGAACTTTCATTGAACCTGAACAGACTATCCGAGATGAAAGTGTTTATCAGAAATTCAATGTTTTGCCTAATTTCTTTGATGGAAAAAAAGTTGTTTTAGTTGATGACTCGATAGTTCGCGGAACCACAATTAAGAAACTCGTAAAACTGATAAAAAAAGCCGGGGCAAAAGAAGTTCATCTCAGAATCGGTTCTCCCCCAACTA
>DAOVQH010000098.1 GCA_030628755.1 Candidatus Cloacimonadota bacterium
AAAACTCCTGTTTTGTTTTCTAACTCACCCTACTGCCTGCCTTGCCGAAGCTTGGCGAAGGCAGGTCCCTCTCTTTAACGCTTCGCTCAAATAGAGGGAACATAAGAAAAATAATTTGACGTAAAAATTATAATTTAACTTCTTTGAAATATAGAAATTATTAATCATTTTTGTTGAAACAATTTTTTTTAAGGAGGGTGAAATGAGATTTCTAAAAATCGTATATATTATGTTACTTTTAAGTTTATTAATACTTACCGGATGCAGTTTTACTTCGGTAAGAGGAGATGAATATCGTTCTACCTCGGTTAGCTTCAATCCCAATGTTGATATTAATAAGATTAGAAGAGTGGCGGTTGTTCCAACCGAGAGGACTTCTGAATTTACAGGTGCAGCAGGAATGTGGGAGACAGACCTGATTCGTCTGGGATTTACAGTTCTGGATAGGGGAAATATAGAAACCATTTTAAATGAGCATGGTCTTTCGCTTTCCGGACTCATAAAACCTGATGAATCAATGAAAATAGGACAGCTTCTGGGAGTAGATGCCTTGCTTTTCGTAGATAGAAGTATAACCCAGCCCAGCACATTTAGAGTTGATTACGGACAGACCCACATGGTAGATATGACTACCGGAAGTGTTATCTTTACTGCACGTTTGGGAAGAAATACTCTTTCATTAGCGATAAAAGAAGAACTTGAAAAAGCTGGTTGGAAACACTTCGTTAAGAAGATATCTAAATGGCAACCTGCACCTATTCGTTCCAAACTTCCCGATTTTGATCAGGATTTGATCCAGAGAGTTGCTGTTTCCACAAATGCACAGCATGATTTGATCGGAGCACTTATTACTGCTGGTTATGAGGTGATTGAAAGAAAACAACTTGAAAATATCTTACAGGAACAGGCACTTTCCATATCAGGTTTATTAAAACCCGAAGAAATGGAAAGAATAGGGCAGATTTACGGCATCCAGGGTATGGCTTTCAGTGAAGGTTTTTACGTGAGAGCATTACACATTTATCTGGTAAAACTTGTGGAACTTGAGAGTGGTAAGATCGTGTGGTCTTTTTACGATTGGAATAGCCTGGAAGATTCCGACTCAATTGGCAAAATAATAAAGAAGATTCTTAAGTAATGATTTAGTCTTAAACAAAAATCTAATTGACGTGAAAGATAAAATTCTGAAACCCGACTCGGGTTATAAATATATTTTAAACTTAACAAGTTTCAAAAACTTTTTAAGTTTTCCCTCCTTCCATTGCTCATGCGTTAAAATGAAATATGTTAACACAGTAAAACTTTTGCAAAATTGCGTTCAAAGTAAAACTTGGAACGAAATAAATAAAATAAATTTGACAAATATTAATAAAATTTCGTATTTCGTTTTCTGCATACGGTAATAAAAATAAATGAAATAAAGCAGGTTAGTGGTTTTAAAAATGATTATAGTTTTATGAAATAAGGATTTTCTATGGATAAAAAATTAGCAACTTCAAAGATTACACCCCAGTTGATAGATTACATTGTAAAAAAAATAGTAAAAGCAATTGACCCGAAAAAAATAATCCTGTTTGGTTCTTATGCCAGGGGAGATTATAAAAAAGATAGTGATTTGGACTTGTTTATTATCAAAGATGGAAAACATAACAGCAGAGATATGACAAGCAATGTTCGTGACTTGCTCTGGGGCAGAAGATTTCCAATTGATCTATTTGTGAGAAAGAGTGAAGAAGTAAGAAGAAGACTTGAAATAGGTGACCATTTCTACTTGTATCACATTTTTAAAGATGGAAAGGTGCTTTATGAAAAGAAATAATGATGAATATGTTAAAGAATGGCTTATGTATGCTTATGATAACCTTGTTTCTGCAAAAAGATTATTTTCAAATATGGAACAAGAAGATTATATACCTTATCATACTATTTGTTTTATGTGTCATGGAAGTGCAGAAAAATATCTTAAAGCATATCTAATCTGGAATGGATGGATTTTGGAAAAGATACACGATCTCGAGGATTTACTAATTTATGCATTAGATTTTAATTGTGAATTTGAAAAACTTAAAAAAGAATGTAAATTACTGAACAGATATATTTCAGAAGGTCGCTATCCTGGAGATTTACCATTTGATTCCATTGGAGAAAAAGATGCCAGAGAGGCAATTGATGCTGCGGATAAAATTAACGAATTTGTTAAGGAAAGAATTAACTTTGAAAATTAACTAGAAAAACAAATTGACACTCATAAAATAAAAACCAGTTATTGATTCATTAATTAAAGTGTTATTGTAATTCATCTTGGAAAAGAAAAAGTGATTTGAAAGGACAAACTATAGTTGGAGTGAAAGTGATTGTATTAATAGGTTACTAAGCTGGGGCTTAGTAACCAGAATGAGAATTACATTGAAACACCTTCCGAAGCTTTCATTCAAGTTTTCTGATGAAGAAGATTCGGAAGGTTGAATTCATGAGTTTGTATATTCTAGGCGAGAACTTTCCGAATCTCAGTCTTCGCTACGCTACGCCCGGACAGGTCAGTAGGAAGAAATACGTTTTCGGAAGCTTCGTAAAGGATGAAGGCAACAACAGGTCGAGTTACAAAAATGATTTGACACCCATAAAACAAAAACCATTTCTTGCTTTGTTAATTAGAGCATTATTGAAATTCATCTCGGAAAAGAAAAAGTGATTTACAATGACAAATTATAATTGGAGTGAAAGTGGTTGTATTGGTTTTATAAACCTAAGGTTTAGTAACCGGAATGAATATAAAATGAGGAAAATATTATGAAAAAAAAAGAAATACTTCAAAAAATTAAATCTGCGATAATAAAGCAATATCCATCAGCAAAAATTGTTCTTTATGGTTCTCGTGCTCGTGGTGATTTTCGAGAATATTCTGATTGGGATATTCTGATTTTGCTCAAAGGTAATATAACAGAAGACCAGAAAATAAAAATTTTCAATAGTTTATATAATATTGAATTAGAAACGGATCAGATTTTTAGTCCAATCATTCACAGCAAAAAAGAATGGGATGATTTGCAAATTACACCATTTTATAAAAATATTCAAAGAGAAGGAAATGAAATATGAACATAAAGGATTTAATTTTGTATCGCTTAGAAAGAGCAAAAGAGGCAATCATTGAAGCAGAAAATATGGCTAATATCTCTCATTGGAATTCGTGTGTAAATCGTTTATATTATGCTTGTTTTTATGCAGTAAGTGCTTTGTTAATTTCTAAAAATTTATCATCTTCTAAACATACAGGAATCAGGGCATTATTCAATAAGCATTTAGTTAAAACAAATATAATTCCCAAAAAATATGGTGAACATTACAATCATCTCTACATTTATCGTCAACAAAGTGATTATGAGGATTTTTTTAGAATGGAAGAAAGTAAAGTGAAACCCTGGATTGCTTTATCAAAAGATTTTGTTGATTTTATAGAAAGTACCATTATAAATCAAAAAAAAATTTAATTGATGTGAAAGGTTAAATTCTTATTTATTGGAATTGTAAGAATTGGGTTTGAGATTTGAGATGAATACAAATATTACTTCTTGCTTTGTTAAGTAATGAGTTTTAAAATTCATCTCGGAAAAGAAAAAGTGATTTAAACGAACAAACCAATATTGGAGGTAATGATGAATGTTTATCAACCTTATGATGAACAAACTGTAATTAAAAATTTTACAGAATATGTGAATAATAATGGTGGAAATTTTTCAAAATGGTTTATTGGTATTACATCTTTTACAGATACAAAAGAAAGTATAACACAATGTTATAAATTAAATCATAACATTATTTTGAATTTTATTGTTGATAATGATGTTGTAAAAAAAGTGTATAACTATTTTAAACAAAAGGGAATGCAAAATGTTCAAAAATTTAAAGATGAAGATAAAAAGCCATCTTACGAAATATATACAATATTTATTTATAAATTATGATGATTCTTTAAAAGTTTAAGTTTAAGTTAACTTAAGTGTAAATAGAAAAACCAAAATTGGAGGTTTATATGAAAATCATATTATTTATTTTAATGATAATAATGGGAAGTTTACTTTCCGCACAAACTCCACCAGATACCCTTTGGACAAAAACATTCGGTGGAATTGATTCTGATGAAGCTTATTCAGTGCAACAGACCATAGATGGAGGTTATATTATTGCGGGACGTACTACATCTTATGGTTCAGGTTCTTACGATGCTTATTTAATTAAAATAGATTCTATTGGTGATACATTATGGACAAAAACATTCGGTGGTATTGATTTTGATGAGGTTTTTTCCGTCCAGCAAACCACAGATGAAGGTTATATCGTTACTGGAAATACCTCTTCTTATGGACTAGGGGATAATGGTTTATTGCTGATAAAGACAGATGAAAATGGAAATGAGGAGTGGTATCAAACTTATGATGGAAGTATTCCAGCTTATGCTGAATCTATACAGCAAACCACTGATGAAGGATATATTATTGCTGGGGTAACTAACAATTATGGAGCAGGTAGTAATGATTTTTGGCTAATACGATTAAAACCAGCTGACCATATTATACATATTCCATCTGAATATCCAACAATCCAGGAAGGCATTAATGCTTCAACCAATGCAGATACAGTTCTTGTTCAACCAGGTACATTTGCAGAGAACATTAATTTCAATGGAAAGGGTATAACAGTTGCATCTTTGTATTTGACCACACAAGATACAACTTATATTTCCCAGACCATTATCGATGGGAATAGTAGTGGAAGTGTTGTAACTTTTGAAAGTGGAGAAGATTCTACAGCTGTTCTATGTGGCTTTACAATTACAAATGGTTTAAACGATAATGGCGGTGGTATTTATATAAATGGCAACGTATCATTTATATTAATGAATTGTTCTGTTAATAATAATTATGCAAATGATAATGGTGGTGGCTTATGGGCTATGAATGTTTCAAATATTTTAATTCGTAATTCAATTTTCCACCACAATACATCTGTTTGGGATGCGCAGCAATAGATATATGGGATTCTAATTTAAATATTTCTAATTGTAGTATTATTAATAATAATTCATTATATAATGAAGGAGGTGCAGTAGGATTATACTCAGGAGGTTCTACTACCAACGCAGATATTCGTAATGTAATTATCTCGAATAATAATGGTTATGGAGTATCGGATTACTTTGATAGCAATATAACTTTGGAATATTCAGATATTTGGGAGAATTCTTTAGGAAACTTTTACGATTGTGATCCAAATCTTGGAGTTAATGCAATAACAAATGTTAATGGTGATTCTTGTGATATTTACTATAATATTCAATTAGAGCCAAGCTTAGTAGATACCTTTAATGGTGATTACTATTTGAATTCCAACTCTCCGTGCATCGATGCAGGAAGTCCAAATCCCCAATTCAATGATCCAGACGGAACAAGAGCAGACATGGGAGCATATTATCATCATCAGGATAATCCTACATTTCCAAATTATTCTTTAAGCTTTGATGGGATTGATGATTATGTTCATCTGAATACTAGTGGTGGCTTGAATATTAGTACTTCTGCCACTATTCAAGCATGGGTAAAAATTACTGGAGCACAACCTAATGATTACCATACAAGGATTTTTGACAGCGATGAAGGCTTTGGAGGTGATAGATTCCTTTTAAGTATCGAGGGTACGGGAACAGGACATTTAGGTGAATTAAATGTCAATGGTGTTTCTATTCATACTTCTGATATAAATCTTGACGAATGGACAAACGTTGCAGCGACATGTGATGGTCAATATCTTCGTATTTATAAAAATGGATTATTGGAAGATTCATCTTTATACACCACAGTTATAAATTTGCTAGATGATTCATATATTGGAAGTGCTCCTTTGGCTCATACATTAGATGGATTAATTGATGAAGTATATTTATGGAATGTTGCACTATCTGATGTTGATATTCAAAATAACATGTATTTAACTCTTAACGGTAACGAAACTGGACTTGTTGGTTGCTGGCAATTCAATGAAGGTACTGGAACTATTGCCTTTGATGCCACAAGCAACGGCACTAATGGTACTATTTATGAAGCAATCTGGAGTACTGATGTGCCAGATTTTGAATTAACCGCTAACTTTTCAGCAAATCCAACTTCTGGTTATATTCCCTTAACTATAAATTTCACAGATTTATCTGCACCACAAGACTCGATTCTGTTCTGGCAATGGGATTTCCAGAATGATGGAATTTATGATTCCTTTGAACAGAATCCAACTTTTACTTATACTGATGCAGGTATCTACAGCGTCAAACTAAAGGTTAGCGATGGAGTAAATGTGGATTCTTTAGTGATGAACGATTATATTACTGTTGTTTTAGTCCCTCCTGCACCACCTACAGAAGTTGAAATAAATATATCTGGAAATGATGCAGTGATAACCTGGACTACAGTTGATACAACAATATTTGGAACTATGATAACACCTGACGGATATATTGTATTAAATAACGAAGATCCATACACTGATTTTGTTTATCTAAGTTTCACTCCAGATACAACCTATACACATACTTATGTTGGTCAATATATAGATCAAATGTTCTATAGAGTTGTTGCTGTAATAAATTTAAGTAGGGAAGAAATAAAATATCTATTAAGTTTAAATAATTCTCGTGATAAAGTAAAATGGTCAGATGTTAAACGAAACTTCAATGTAATAAGAAAATGAAACAAGAGTTCTTTCAATATTTAACTTGAAGGGGCGAATGATAGAAACTCAAAAGTTCAATTCTGGAATACATAATTACTCATGAAATGCAAAAGATTGTAGCTCAGGAATCTATTTCTACAAACTAAAAGCAGGCAAATTTTCCAAAACAAACAAAATGTTGCTGTTGAGATAGAAATATTTAATTAATCTGTAAGTTTAATAATTATTTTTTGGCGGTAGTATGAAAAAACTATTATTTTTTATCATTCTTCTTACTTTATCAACTTTTGCTTTTTCTACAATTATCAACATCCCTGATGACTTTCCAACAATACAGCAGGGAATTAACGCTGCGGTTGATAGTGATACAGTACTTGTACAACCTGGAATGTACGTTGAAAATATCAACTACAATGGCAAAAACATTACAGTTGCTTCTTTATTCTTAACAACACAAGATACTATTTATATTTCACAAACCATTATTGATGGAAACCAAAATGGTAGTGTGGTAACATTTGAAAATGAAGAAAATGCTGAATCAGTTCTATGCGGTTTCTCGCTCGTTAACGGAAGTGGAAATATATTTGGAGGAAACCGCAGTGGTGGTGGAATATTTTGCAATAATTCCGATCCAAATTTATTAAATTTAATAATTTCTAACAATTCAGTTGAACTAAATGGTGGTGGAATTTATTGTATTAGTTCCAGTCCAAATATTGAGAATGTTGTTATTTCAAATAATTTCTCGAATAATTATGGTGGTGGCCTTTGCTGCTATGATTACTCAAGTCCTATTTTACTTAATGTAAAATTTTACTATAATTTGGCTCAATTTAGTGGTGGAGGTATTTCTTGTTTGGCTTATTCAAACCCATCCTTAGAAAATGTATTTATTTCAGATAATACAGTTTCTGATTGGGGTGGTGGGGTTTACTGTGATTATTATTGCTATCCCACTTTTTCAAATGTAACAATTACTGAAAATCATGCATATGGTGGTGGTGGAATTCATTTTTATTATCATTGTAATGCTGTTTTTGATAGTAATAATAGATGTAATATTTATTCAAATTTTGCAGATTGTGCTAATGATCTTTCTATTAATTATTGCCAACCCATTAATGTAATTGTAGATACATTTACTGTGCTGAATCCAACCGATTTTTATGCTCATCCTGTAGAGAATTTTACATTTGATATACAACATGGGAAATTACAACAGGTGGATTCAGATTTATATGTATCTCCGGATGGAAGTAATTCAAATAACGGATTATCTTTTGATGAACCCTTAAAAACAATTCATTATGCTTATTCCATTATTGAAGTAAATAATTCTAATTATCATTCTATTTAT
>DAOVQH010000301.1 GCA_030628755.1 Candidatus Cloacimonadota bacterium
AAAGATTTTCACCTTTGAATCTTCTGCACTGATGTCACATTCAGCATGTCTGGTTCTGGCAATTCTATTTTTTTCCTTATCATATTTTATTCCCATAAAATCAAGACCTTCCAGAGCTTTTGCTCGAAGGATATTACTCTTTTCACCAGCTCCAGCAGTGAAAATAACTGCATCGATTCCACTCAGTGCTGCCACATAAGCACCAATGTATTTTTTGATTCTGTAACTTTCCATACTAATGGCAAGTTTTGCTTTTTCTTCACCTTTTTCAGCCATTTCCTCCACATCACGTCTATCTATGTACTTACCGGTAATGCCCAGAATTCCTGATTTCTTATTCAGAATAGAATTCATTTCTTTTATAGTATATTTTTTCTTATCCATCATAAAAAGATCAATTGCAGCATCATGATCACCAACTCTCGTTCCCATTATCAATCCTTCCAAAGGTGTGAAACCCATGCTTGTATCATAAGAAATTCCTCGTTTCACAGCATTTAATGAAACTCCATTTCCAATATGACAGATAACAAGATTACACTCAAACGGATCTTTTCCAAGAAGAACAGCAGCCCTTCGGGAAATATACAAAAGTGAAGTACCGTGAAATCCATACCTCCTGATACCGTATTTTTCATACCATTCATAAGGTAGAGCGTACATATAAATATGTTTTGGCATTGTTTGATGCCAGGCAGTATCCATAACCGCAATATGGGGAACATCAGGCATTAATTCTCTAGCTGCTTCAATTCCAAGGATATTCGGAGGATTATGCAAGGGTGCTAAATCCACCAACTCATTGAAAGCTTCTAAAACTTCATCGGTTATAATTACTGATTTCGAAAATCTTTCTCCACCATGAACAACACGATGTCCTACAGATGAAATCTCAGAGAGACCATCGATGACACCTAACTCTGGATCAATAAGTCTTTCTATTATAAGTTTAATTGCTGACCGGTGATCAGGACAGGGTTGAGTACTCTCCATTCTATCCATATTAGAAATTTCATAAACAAACTTGGAATCTGGAAAATTCAATCTTTCGACAATACCTGTAGCCAATGTCTGCTTTTTATTCCAATCATATAAACTGTATTTTACAGATGAACTTCCACAATTCAAACAAAGTATGATCATTTTAAACTCCTCTATTTTATTCCATTAATTACAAATTTTCCGGTTCCGGTAGTTCAATAAATCCCTGGTTCATTAAAGAATCCACTTCTGCTCTTGCCTTCCTGATTATTGATGATGATTTCTCATAAAGCTCTTCTTTGGTCATTATTACTTTAGCAATACCTTGTTCAATTGCCTTCATTCCAACTGCTACAGCTTCTCTGGGAAATACTTCAAATTCGTTCATCCTGGGAATTATGTAATCTTCAGAAAGTCCTTTATCTTCAGCACACTTGGCAAGTTCGTAAGCTGCTGCTATGCACATTTCATCTGTAATAGTGCTTGCCATTACATCCAGAGTTCCTCTGAATATACCGGGAAAACCAAGAGAATTATTTACCTGGTTAGGAAAGTCTGACCTGCCGGTTGCTACAATTCTGGCACCAGCTTCTTTTGCTTCCCAGGGCCAGATTTCAGGAACAGGATTTGCACACACAAAAACAATAGAATCCTTATTCATTGAAGCTACCCATTCCTTTTTTATTACGTCCGGTCCGGGTCTGGATAGTGCAATACAAACATCTGCTCCCTTCATTGCTTCCGCAATTCCACCTTTTCTTCCTTCTTTATTTGAGATTACACACATTTTCCATTTTTCCTTGGTTTCAGAAGTGTTTAATTCTTTTCTGCCTTTATGTAGAATACCTTTTGTATCCACCATCATTATATTATCGGGTGGAAAACCAGCAACGATCATTATTCTTGAAATAGCTATATTGGATGCTCCAGCACCAATCATTGCTATTTTGACTTCTTCTTTACTTTTTCCCACTATTTTCAAAGCATTTATCAAACCAGCTAAAGTAACGGCTGCTGTGCCCTGTTGATCATCGTGCCACACGGGAATCTTCATTTCTTTGCGAAGAGTATCTAAAATATGAAAACATTTAGGTTTGGAAATATCTTCCAGATTTATCCCTCCGAAAGTAGGGGTCAGCCATTTACAGAGGGTAATAATATCTTCAGGTTCATGTGCATCTATACATATTGGAAAAGCATCTACACCTCCCAGATATTTAAATAAGATTGCTTTCCCTTCCATAACAGGTAAACCTGCTTCAGGTCCAATATTACCTAAACCGAGCACTCTGGTTCCATCAGAAACAATAGCGACAAAATTGGATTTATTTGTATGTTCATAAACCTTTTCCGGATTTTCATAAATATCTTTGCAGGGAGCTGCAACTCCGGGTGTATACCAGATAGCAAAATCATCAAAATTCCTGATGCAGCATTTGGGCATAACTGCTAATTTCCCACGATAAAAGGGATGAAGCCTCATTGCATCTTCACTCGGTTTTTTGGCTTTTGCAAGCAGTTCCTCAAGAGATACGGTCTTGGTTAAGGATTTAACTTTTGATAAAAGTTCTTCATACTTAACCGGTTTTTCCAGAAAACCATCAACAGGTAAAAGCTGCGTGCCTGCTATTTCACTGATATTCATTTCCAGAACTTTTTGCAGCGAAGTAACAATCAGAATAGGTATTTTTGAATAATCGTAATACTCCGAATTTCTGTCGGGACTCCGGAGTTTATTTACTGCCACCAAACCTGATACATCGGTTTCCATCATAATATCCAGGAGAATCAAGTCTGGTTTTACATCTTTCATATTTTCTAAAAATTCTTTTGCGGAAAAGGCACTATAACATTCATAAGAATTCTTTTCTAAAATAGTTTTTGTTGCTGAAAGGTAATCGGGATCATCATCAACAATAAAAATTCTGGTTTTGTTTTTATCTTCTTTTTTAATCATTTTTGCTCCTATTCTTTTATTGATTTATTTCATACAAAATTGTTGATAGTATTGTTATCAGGTTTCATTTTTCCTCTATATGTTTTCATTAGCTCTTTTAATTATTTTTCTTTGTCCGGGTTCTTACGAAAATAACTATCCCCAAAATGCAAAGCATATTTACACTCAACAGGTAAATCAACAAGACATCCAGCAAAATTCTTTATTCCAATATCCTTTGCTTTACAAATATTCAGATCAGGTAAAGTTCTTAATCCTGAGGTATTAGAATTTCTGTTTTGTTGCATAACTCAATCTTTTATTATATTTCT
>DAOVQH010000130.1 GCA_030628755.1 Candidatus Cloacimonadota bacterium
GCATTAACCTTAATCACTCCAACATTATTACCACCGCGAAGAAGTTTCTCAACCTCTTTCTTAATTAACTCTCCTCCACATACTGGACATTTATTAAAAGGCATCATATTATTTCCTCCTTTTCTGCCAATTAATCCACTTATTTGGGTCAGGTCTATAAACAGTAATTAGAACAGACCATTCATTTTCTTCATTATATGCCCATACACTATGGATTGGTTCTCCACGAAAATTCAGACCAAAAATAAGACAGCTTGGATATGGTTTATCCTTTGGATAATCCTCTATGATTTCTCCCTGGATTACTGAAAAGAAAATCTCTTCAAAAGAAAGTTTATCGGCTTGAGCTTATCCAAGGTTATTAAAGGAACATCCAAATCTTGTGCAAGCGAAATATATTCACAATCATAAGCTGAACAACCACTTTCTTTTGTTAATTGTAAAACCCTTGATGAATTAATTTTATATTCGTTATTGATAAGCAGGATTTCAGCTTTTTCAAAAATCATTAATGCAAAATCAAGCTCGATTATATTTCTTCTCAAATAGAGCGAAAGAACATTTCTGAATTCGCTTTTCCATAATGAAGGTGGTATCCAGTGAAAATCTTTGAGATATACTTTCTGAACTTGATTAGAAAAATTTCCAGGGATGAAATAATAACTTATTATATTACAATCTACAACAATCATTTTCTTACATATTCTTTTGCTTTTTGAATTTCTTCATTAGTAATAAATACACCTTTTTCTTTTAATTGTTTTATGATTTATCTTGCAGTTCGTAGAAATTTCTTTGGATCGATTTTCTGACTAATAGTCTCTTTTTCAAAGATAGTAATTATTTCATTGTTAAGACATATGTGATGTTCAACAGCTCTTTTCTTTAAAAGAGTATAAATATTCTCAGGAATATTTTTCACAGTAATTGATGTTGCCATCCTAACATTCATTTTGGTTTCCTTTTCATTATGTTAGATGAAAAGTCAAGAAAAACCTTCAAGGTTTTGGAACCTTGAAGGTTTATGTATATAAAAAAATATTTTTAATCAAGGCATTGGTGGTTCAGGTAAAGTATTATCATTTACTCCAGGATCGATAAATTCCTTATAACCATAATAACCTCCACCTCCTAATAGTGCTCCAACGATGACATAATACCACCATCTCCACCCGGGTTTAAAGGTTCCGGTTAATTTCTTAGCAATAACTCCGAATATTCTGATCAAGCCCTCGTCTTTTCCTCTATATTCTTCATCTACAGTTCCCTTTTCGTCAACAAGTCCTGTCGATGTATCGATAATTTTTGCAGTAATACTATAAGTTTGTCCTACTCTACCAATGTCTCCAATAATTATTTTTTGAGCTGATAATAATCCTCCAAGTTTGATAGCGCATTTACCACCTGTACAATCAGCAAAATCTTGAAGAGAAAAATTATGTTCCTTTAAAATTACTTCTACGTTTTCTCTTTCCAATACTCTATACATATTTGTTTTAATTATAGCACTTCGGAACTTGCTGCTTAATACTAAAACTTCTCTTTCAGTAATATTCCCTAAAGTAATCAATTTAAAATCGAGAACTACAATAGTTGGTTTATCTTTAGAATTGTATTTAGAAAATTGAGCAAATGTTTGATTGGAAAATAGTATTACTATTAGGATTAATATTGAAATAATTTTTTTGTATCTCATTTTTCACCTCTATTTTACTTGATTAATATCATTTTCTTTGAGCGATTGAAAATGATCTTATTTTTATCTTTCATCTGTAAATTATAAAAATAAACACCTGTTGAGACTTTCTGATCATTATTATCTGATCCATCCCATATCACATCATAGAATCCTTTGGAATATTTACTTTTAATCAAGGTTTTTACAAGTTGTCCTTTAATATTGAAAATTTCCAGTATTACATCTATTTGTTCCGATTTATCCGGAATAGTAAATGAAATTATTGTACCGTGGTTTTTTCCGGTTTGAGATAAATTAAATGGATTCGGATAATTCTGTGATAAGATAATTTTCTCAGGAACAAGATTTTCATTTATAAAATCGCTACTTCCATAATAAACTCTGAAATTACGATTCTCCTGAGAATCATATCTATAATTGTTTTTTGAAATCATATCAATACAGCGTTGATTTTCTGTATCAAAAAGCACTAATTCTTTACTATTTTTTATATTGAATAGTTCCCAATTTAATTCAAAATTATTTTCCTCAAGATTTGATTCTACTGTAAATTCCCATATATAATTCTCACAAGTTGGAACAATATCCTTTGTGAATTTAGGATAAAAATAATCCGGATGATAGAAGTTAATTTCCAGATATTCCATAAAGCGGGGAAGAGTCATATCGTCAAATTCATCTTTTGATAAGGAAGCATTAGAATGCATTCCAAAACCAGATAAATTATTACTCATATAACCGGATTCGATATATAGTTTTACTTCCCAATTTAAAGAATTATTTGTATATTGCCCTCGATAATTTTTGCCCGATTTGAGAGGAGGTATTTTCAAATCCAGATCTTCATCGACAAAAACAAAACCTCCACCAAATTTTTTAAAATTGTCTGATTGTTGGAAAGATTCATCAAATATTTTGAAAAGACCAATTCGGGGATCATTATCGTTAAAATCTTTAATTTGTGACCAGGATAAATCAAAATTATAAGGATTACCGATTTGATTCCAACCTTGCGATAAGTTAATCGCAAAAGATGAATCTGATTTCATACTAATCGTAGTTCCCGGGCCAGTATCGACATTCACAGAATCTTTTATTATCAACCAATAACTTCTGCCAATTTCAAAATCCATTAAATCCAATCCGAGTTCGATATTTTCATTATTTTGATAATTGAACAATCTCCATTTTTGATTATTATAAGCACCTAAATCATCCTCCAGAACAACAATAATATCAGTGTTATCTAAATTTAAGGGAATAGAAATAATCTGGTAATTTTTTACTTTATTCCCAAATTTAAGAGCAGGAAAATTCAATCCGTCGTTTATGTATTTCCAATTAGTTATACCTCTTTGACTTAAAGTTGTATTATCTAACCAATCTTTTGCTTCAAAATAATATTCGACTCCAATCTCATCAAATATCGTGTCATTAATTGTTATTTCATAAGTTCCTGTGGAAGATGTTAGTTCTTCTGAATTCCAAGTATAGAAACTTATTCCTTTATAATAACAGATCACGCTTATTAATTCGATATTGTCAGATGCTTCGATGGATAAAGTAACTGAAGTTTGATTGCCAAAAATTATTTCCGAAGGAAAATTAATATTTGTAATTTCAGGACTTGTATTATCCTGTTCGCGAATATTTGCTTTTAGTTCGATAGTTATTTCTGCATTTACAGGATCATCTGAAGAAATTATTAAATCTGCATTTTTTTCTCCTAATTCATCTGATAATAATGTAACTTCTAAGATTTTTATTGAATCCGGTTTTATAATAAATGGGCTTGTATCAACAATAAAACTATTAGAGTCAGTTCCTATTATCTCGATAGGATTGACATTTAGTTCATAATTTCCAAGATTTGTTAATGATACTTGTTCTGTTTGATTTTCTCCAATAACCAAATTACCAAAATCGATTAAATAAGTATCAATTATAATTTCAGGCAAACCTCCTTCTCCGGAAAGCTCGATAGTTTCATTTCCTCCGTCGCTGTTAATTTCTAAAACAGCAGTAAAAGTATCTATTTCAGTTGGAGTAAAACTAATATCCAAAACCGTATTATTATCTACATCTATTGTAAAAGGTGTTGTATCAATACTAAAATTCTCAGGATCATTACCTGTTATAGAAATTAAATTTACTGATAATAAAGAACTTCCGATATTTGAAAGTGTTAACTGAAGAATTGAAGTGCTATCAACACGAGTAACTCCAAAATTAATTGAATCAGGTTCTATAGAAAGTTCAGGTGCAATTCCGGTTCCCGATAGATTTACTACAACAGAGGATTCATCCGGATCATTGCTTACAATTTCTATGGTCGCTTCAAAATTTCCTGTAGTATCAGGCTCAAAACCAACTTCTAAAATATTATTTTCATTAAATTCTAAGGAGAAAGGAGTTGTATCGATTGAAAAATTATCTGCATTATCTCCACTTAAAGTGATTGATTCTACATTTAATAATCCTTCTCCGGTATTTGTAATTGTTAAATTCTCAATATTTGTTTCTCCAACTAAAATATTTCCGAAGTTTATAGATAATGGAATTACATCGATATCAGGAACAATACAATTTCCAATTAGATCGACATAGACCGTACTTTCATCCGGATCGTTACTTTCAATCGATAAAATTCTGTTTTGCTCACCTGCGGTTGTTGGTAAAAAAGTTACGGTAACCTGCTGATCTTGCCCTTCAGGAACAATAAAATTTGTGTTATTTACAGTGAACATAGAATTATTTGATGTGATATCGGAAATAATTAAATCACCTGTTCCAATATTTGAAATTGTTAATGTTAAATTTTCAGAAATATTTATACTAACATTTCCAAAATTTAATGTGTCTGGATTTACATCGATATCAGGTAAAATGCCGCTTCCTGTTAAATCTACATATAATGTGTCATCTTCTGATGGTGTAGTATAAGGTATGGATAAAATTCCGTTCTGCTCACCTTCTTCTGTTGGTGAAAAAGTTACTGTTTTATTAATACTTTCAGATGGTGTTAGAGTAAAACTTATCGGGTCATTTATGGTGAAATAATTATTATCTATTGAGATGTTTGTGATTATCACATCCACATTACCTTCGTTAGTTATTGTTAGTTGTAAATCTTGTGAATTATTTACTATAACATCTCCAAAATTAAGAGATGTAGGATTTGTTGATAAAGATGATATTGGGATTCCTGTTATCTCAACATCATCAATATACCAGCCATCCCCTAAACCACTACTAGTTTCTCGAAGTCTGAATCTTATCTTCACTTGATTGAAAGTATTATATTCACTCAGTGAAATCTGTTTTTGGGTCCATGTACTTTGAAATTCATAATTACCTAAACTCCATAATTTAGACCATGTCCAACCTCCATCAGTAGAAATTTCTACAAATATAGAATCACGATTTTCGATAGCATACTGATGCCAGAAGGACAATTCAGGAGAAGTATATGACGAAATATTAGTATAACCTTTAAGAGTGATGATAGAATTCGCATTGTTAGGATAATTTTCATCAGGACTATCTGTTATAGAATGAAAGGGACTACAATATTTAGTGGAAGTAGTATCCCAATCTTGACTACTTATTTCCCAGTTATCAAGTCCATTCTCAAAATCATCAAAAAATGGAAGGGATAATTCGGTACCAGAATCCCATTCATCTATTCTCACATCATCTATATACCAGCCATCCCCTAAACCACTACTAGTTTCTCGAAGTCTAAATCTTATCTTCACTTGATTGGAAGTATTATATTCACTCAGTGAAATTTGTTTTTGTGTCCATGTACTTTGAAATTCATAATTACCTAAACTCCATAATTCAGACCATGTCCATCCTTCATCTATTGAAATTTCTACATATATAGAATCACGATTTTCGATAGCATACTTATGCCAGAAATTTAATACTGGAAAAGATGAAGTTGAGAGATCTAAATTATCTGAAAGTGTTATAATTGAGTTTGCGTTATCAGGATAATCACCATCAGGGCTATCTGTTATGCAATAATCACCATTGCAGGCAGTAGTGGATATAGTATCCCAATCCGAACCACTAACTATCCAATTATCAAGTCCATTTTCAAAATCATCAGAGAAATATACCTGTCCAAAAAGAGACGAATAACTCATCAGAAGAACAAATAAAAATAAATAAATAACAAATTGTTTTAACATTTTATCTTCTCCTGCTTTCTTCAAAAAAATAGATTTAAAAATATTTATCCAGTTTTTCTTTCATATTTTCAGCGATTTCTTTTGCCATTTCTTTGAGAGCATAATTTCCTGATTTATCGGAAGTTACTCCAAATCCTTTCATATCACTTATATTTTTGCCGGTAATGACTTCTCCATCTGAAACACGAATTGCTTTAATTTCTGCATTTCCATAAGAATAGTTAGTTCCTGCGGAATCGGTACTGCTATAGTCGCTTTCAGCATTTCCAATAATTAAAATATTTGCACCCAATTCTTTAACAAATTTTATTTGCTTTTTTGTTTCTTTTGATAGAATTTCTTTTTTCTGTTCATTACTAAAGTTTAAAACCTGATAACCTTCTTCAAGTAATTTATCCTCGATAATTCTTTTCGTTAGTGAAGAATTAACCATCTTCTTATCAATTTTCTCATTGATAACGATGATAATTTTAGTTGAATGACGCTTTTTCCATTTTTGAATAGTTTCTTTAGCTTTTTGTTTTATTATTGATTTTGGAACATCAACATAAACCCAAATATCTTTTGTTTTTTTATCCTGCCACCATTCTTTTACTTTAGTTTCAGGTAAACTTTGATTAACTTTCGATGTCGTAAATTTTTTAAACTTTTCATAAGTTTTATGATCATAATTTAATACAATTTCAGAAATTTCAGATTCTATGATACTTATAATTTTTACTTCGATTGTAGATGCTAATTCTGCTCTTGCATTGTTCTTTGCAGCTTGAAATGTATTTTCAAAGTTTCCCTTCCAGGAAGCAACACCTACTGCATTATATTGATCTTGGTTATGTGTAAATCCTTTTTGAATCCATTCCGGTTTGATTGATTTGTTAATACAACTTATTGATATGATAAATGCTATTAACAATACTTTATTTATCTTTATCATGTACCAACTCTCCTCATTAGAAGAATTTTAGAATTACAAAACAAAAGATATCTATGGTTATTAAAAGCGTCAAGTTTTCTGAATTAAACCCATGCATACCCCCAAAATTTTCAGATAAATTGGTTTATTTTAATAAACAAAGAAAATAATTAAAAGAAGCCCACGAATTTATTCGTGGGAAAATAGAGCAAATGC
>DAOVQH010000046.1 GCA_030628755.1 Candidatus Cloacimonadota bacterium
ACTACGCTTGGAAACGTACTGACTTTATCCACAAGATTTTTATAATTAATAATTGGTGAATAATTGGATTTGTAGATTTTAATTTCTGCCTTTGAACCGATTACCCTATTTCGCATGTCAGATTCAAAACCGTTCATAACTGAAGATACAACCAGAAGAGAAAATACGCCAATAATGATACCAAATACAGAAAGCATATTGGAAAAGGTAAAACAGTACTTTTTTCTACCTTTCAAATATCGTAGAGCCAATTTTAGGTGAAACATAGCTTCCTAATTAAAGACTATTTTCATTATAATGACAGCCAGAGAAATCCCAAAAAAATCATTTATAACCCTTAATCCTTTTATTTTCATATAGATCACCATCAGCTATTGTAATACAATTATCGATATCCATCGGTTTATTATAAACGCTAAGACCAAATGTTATATCTATGGAAATTTTCTTTTTCTGGAAATTAATAGAGGTTTTAGCAATTTCTTCCTCGAGTTTCCTGGAAATAACTCTCCCACCTTTAAGATTTGTTTGTGGTAATAACAATAAAAATTCATCACCACCCCAACGGGCAACAACATCCTGCTTCCTGATCCCGGAAAGCATGGTCCTGGAAACTAACTTTAAAATCTTATCACCAGCGATATGACCATATTCATCGTTTATGAATTTGAAATTATCCAGATCACCAATCATTATAATAAACGGTTCTCTGCTTCTTTCAAATTTATTGATCTCATATTCGACCTTCTCGAGCATACTGCGGCGATTTGGAAGTTTCGTTAAAAAGTCAGTTCTGGCCAGCATTTGTAATTTTTTATTTGTTTTTTTCAATTCATTTTCAATTGCTTTCTGCCTGGTAATATCTCTCCCGAAGGAGAGAACTTCCACAACAACTCCATTTTGAATAATCGGAGCCGAATTAATAGAAAGATATATGATGTTTCTATTTTTATCGTATATCCTTACAAAATAATGAGAAGATTTACCGGAAAGAACTTTTTGGAAATCTTTATTTGCTTTCTTTTGATCTTCAAGGTGAACTAATGAAGTAAAAGATTTTCCTTTCCATTTTCTAAAAGTAAAGCCACTAACCTGTTCTGCCTGTGAATTCGCATATGTGAATTTCCCCTTAACATCAAGAGACCAGATAAGATCATTAGCATTTTCGATCATGGTTCTATATCGTTCTTCACTTCTAAGCAGCACTGCATTCATAAGGTTATGTTCAATTGATCCTGCAAATATATCACCTACAATTCGCAGTAAAGCAATTATATCTTCCGACCATTCTTTTTTATTTTTTACCGAATCAAAACCAAGAAACCCAATGAGAGTATTACCGTAGATCAACGGAACAACAATAAGCGATAGAATGTCCTGTGACTGTAAAATCTCTTTTTCTGCTTCTGCTTCTTTGGGAAGATTTGCAACATCCGGAATATAAACATTTTCAAATCGCTGGAGTTTTTTCATCCACCAGGGAAAGATATCTGTAGATAATTCCTTCAAGTTATCGATTTGAGGTTCAATGCCTTCTGCACACCATTCGTGAGTATTGTTCATTATGGTTATATCATTTTCGAATAGAAAAACATAACTTCGGTCAACATCAGCATATTCACCTATTTCCTGTAATGCTCTGTTTATCTCTTTATCCAGTAGTTTGGGATTGATACTGATAAACCTGGTCGAAATATTCGTGACCAGTTTCTGAAATTCAATATGCTCATTTAAATTGGCTTTAATCTTATTAAATTCCTTACGCTGATTTTGTAATTCTTTTATTAAATGTTCTTTCATCTTGTTCTTATCGTGCACGATTTTCTCCTAAATTTATTTAAATTCAGAAACATCATTTTTTATACCTCCGCTCTCAAGTTCAGGAAAAGAATAATTTTTTCATATTATTTACTATTCAACCGTATAATTTAACATTTTTTTTAATTTTTTCATTTGCTCCTGAGCGTTTTGTAATCCTTCTTGATAGGAGCATTTTTCATAAAAGTTTAATGCATGTTCCAATTTTATCAGTGCTTCTTTGGGTTCATTTTTTTCAATTTTGAGCATTGCCCAGTTAAAGTAGGCTTTACCCTCACCCTCTTTATCACCGATACCGGATAATATTTCTTGCTGCTTTTTATAAAATTTTTCTGCATCATCAAATTTTGTTTCCGCTCTTGCAATATTACCCAAATTTCCATAAGTATGAGCAATCCCTTCCATATCTTTATTCTTTCGTTGAAGTTTCAAGTTTTCTGTATAAACTTTTTTTGCTTCTTGTATTTTGCCAAGATCATAATAAATATCACCCGACAAGTCATTTGCATAAGTTATCCCTATAGAATCATGTATTTGTTCACAAATATTTTTAGAATTAAATAAATAACTTAAAGATTGTGCATAGTTTTTCAAACGATAATAGGCTTCCCCGATGTTATATAATATCAATCCTTCCTGCATTTTGTTCCCGATTGTCTTTGCAAGCTCCAATCCCCTCTGATAATATCTTAGCGCTTCCTCTACTTTGTTTTCTATTGCTAATATTGTGGCAATATCAGAAACTAACTTGCAACTGGCATTTTTATCCCCGATCTCTTTCGCAACTTTTAAAGATTGCGTGTAATATTTCATTGCCCTCTGTCTGTCCCCAAGTCTGGAATTAACAATTCCAATATTATGAAGAGCTCTCCGAATCTGTGGTTTATTATTGTCTTCAGTAGCAATTTTATAATTTGTCTGGAAGTATTTCATGGCTTCTTTATACCTTGCTTGTTGAAGACAATAAATTCCGATATTGTTTACAAGTCTCCCTTCAAAGTAACGTTCTTTTTTTGTTTTAAAAAATTTTAACAAAGAATATGCATTTTTTTCAAATTCCTCAGACTCATTTAAAAATCTCAGAGCATCTAAATAATAAATTTCAAGATAATATTTATAGAATTTAGTTTTCACTTTTTTTATTACTTTTATGATGTGTTTTTTTAATGCATAATAATTCTCAATAGTTATAAAGTATCGCGCAATTAAATAGAAGTATCTATCTCTCAATTCATTATCTGCAAATGAATCTGGATTGAGTTTTATAAGTTCTACTTTTGCGTGTTCTGTATTTCCGAGTAACAATAATAATTCAACTTTATTCAATGTAGCACTCAAAGTTATTTTCTTCACATCCACACTCGATTTGGAAGTAGAAAGAACCTGCAATAATTTACCGTAGTAATCCAGAGCTGCTTTGTTCTGATACATATCTTTAGCATAATTACCAGCTTTTTCCAAATAAAAGATAGCTTTGTTCCCAATCTCAGCTTCTTTAAAATTATGTGCTAAATCAGGGTAATGTCTTTTTAGATCCTTTTGATAAATATCTTCAATCGATTCGGCTGCTAATTTATGAAAATGACGAAGGTCCCTTTTTAAAACTAACTGATAAACTGATTTAGGAATAAAATCGTTTTGAAAGATATAATTCAATTTTGATAGAGAGTACCACAGATTTTCTTTCTCTCCATCGTGAATGTATTGATCTATTCTTTTATCCTTCAACATTGAACTTAATACTCTTACAGTAAAATGTTTGCCCAGAACTGAAGCCATTTTTGTTATTTCTTTTAAATTAGGATCCAGCTTATCTATTCTGGCACTAATCAATGAATTAATATTTGCTGGAATCTCAAATTTTAAGTTTATTAGATTAAATTTATCATCCAAAAGATTTCCTTTTTTAAGATAGAGAATGATCTGTTCAATATAGAATGGATTACCAGTGCTTTTTTTCCAGATAAAATCAAAAGTTTCTTCTGGAACTTTTCTCTTATCTTTTTCAAAAGGATTCAACTTACTTTCAATAAAAGTTTTAACATCATCTTTCTGTAAGGGAGAGAGAGTAATTCGATGTTCTGGAATATCTTTAAACTCTAATTTAAATTCAGAGTCATCTTCCCGCAAACGACTTACGGAAAGTATAACAAATCTGTCTTGTTGTGCATTTCTGACAAGAACCTCTAAAAGGGTTTTAGTGTCTTCATCAACCCAGTGTGCATCTTCAATTTGAATAATAGTCGGTTTTTCAATTGCTATCATTTTAATAAGATTTTTAAATGAGTATAGTATGTTTTCATACCTGTTCTTTCCATCAAGTTGTTCAAATAATGAATTTTTCCAATACAAATTAATTAAAGCACCTAAAAAGGGTTTCGAACGGAGGAGTTCAGCATTTAATAATTTATCATTAGAATTTCTTACGATTTCATCAATTTTTCTTTCAAAATTCTCTTTATTTATCTGAGTAGTATTTTTTTCTAATTGTCCAAAAAAATCACCTAAAAAATATTGAACTGGATTAAAACTTTTTCTTAGAATTCCATCGCAAAGAAAATAGAGCCAATGGAATTTTTTTGAAGGGAGAGAACGTTTGAGTTCGTTTATAAAGTGACTTTTTCCAATTCCTGCAGGTCCATCAACGTAGATAATACCACCGAACTTATTTTTATTTATCGGTTTGAGAAGCTCTTTTATTTTCTTTAGTTCAAGTTCTCTTCCAAATAGTTTACCTTTAAACAAAGATAATTTAACATCCATCTTTTTCTTACTCATTTTATGGACAGGAATTTTTCTCTGAAATCCTTTAAGTTTAAAATCACCTAAATAGCTTACACCATAAATAGATTCTGCTTCCTGCTGCACAAATTTATCCAGATATATTTCTCCCCAATGAGCATTCATCATCAATCTGGCTGCCAGATTCACCGACATACCAATTGCAGTATATTCCTTTCGTATATCACTACCTACAAATCCAGCAAATGCGTTACCGAAACTTATACCAATTCGAGAACTTAGTTCCTCGATCTTCATAACTGACAAAGCAAAATCACAGGCTCGTATAATCATTTTTTCTTTATAGGTTGGAGCTCCAAACAGGATAAGGAGGGTTCCTCCTTTATCACCAAAATTAATCTTATTGAAATACCCCCCATATTCTTGTGCCAATATAATGATATCCGCTAATTTTTTATAAAATTCACCTTTTTCTTCAAAAGAAATAAAACAGGAAATCACATTTCGGAATTCACCTTCAGATTTAAGTTCTAAAATGGAATCAGGGATAAAAGACTTCAAATCAGAAATATTGGTAATAGGTAATTTGATCTGCTCAATTGAACTTTCCGGAAATGATTTAACCAGAAAGAATTGCTCGCTTTTTTTTATTATAGGTATATTTGATTTACTCTTCAGTTTTTCATCGATAACTACTTCTCCGGCCTGGCAACTTTTTTCACAGAAAGATGCATTATTTATAGCTTCCCCTCTAAAATAATATCCATACTTTTGGGGTGTAAGAATAATTCTCCACTCAATATCTCCATAAGAGAGACCAATTTTAATTTTTAATTTGAATTCACCAAATTTAGTTTTTTGAGTACCTGCTTCCTTAAAAATATTTTGTATGTAACCTGCAGAAGAAAAGGCTGCTTGTATGTTTGACTTATTAACAGGAAAGATAGAAGTAAATGCATCTCCAGCAAAAGTCGAAATAAAACCGTTATTATCATAAATTGTACTAATGGAAGGTGTGAAAATCCTGTTAATGATTTCAGTAAGAATTTCTGCTCCTTCATTACCATTCATCATTAAAATTTGGGTCATCGTAGTAAATCCTGAAATATCAATAAACATTGTAATAGCTTCAAATTTGCCATTATAGATTTTATTCTTCAGATTCTCTATAATAAAGCAAGGTATTAAGTTTTTCATTTTTCCCTATATTCAATTTCTTTATTAATAATTTATTAAATTAATTTAAAAATGAATGTCAATTAATTTATTCTTTATGATTTAATAATTCATAAAAAAAAGGGGGACTAAATAGCCCCCCCTTCAGGCTGTTGACAAAGTCCTACATAAGTGGGACTTTTTTTATTGAATAGTTTTAATTTATTTTTTCATTGCTATCCCTCTCTTCAGCTTTGCTTGAAAAGAGGGAACATAAGAAAAGGATAGAAGTATGCAAGAAAATATTGTAGAAATGTGTCGTAGATTTCGTAGAGAAGCTACACCCACTGAACGAAGATTCTGGAAACAATTTCGAAATAGACAATTTGTAGGTTATAAGTTCCTAAGGCAGCATCCAATATCCTTTTCATGGGGTAAAGAAACAAAATTCTTTATTGCTGATTTCTATTGCCACGAAGCAAAATTAGTAATTGAAATTGATGGTGGAATTCATAAGTCCCAAAAAGATTATGATAAACTCAGAGATAGAATTATAAATTATTTGGGATACAAAGTAATAAGATTTTCAAATGAGGAAGTAGTTAATAATATTGATAAAGTGTTGAATCAATTAAGAAAATATTTGATGAAATCTAAAATAAATTCCCCTTCTTTGTTCAAGAGAAGGGGTTATGGGGATGAGTTAAAAATACATGGGTAACAAAATTGTGCCGTTGTATTGAAAAATGAAAAAAAATTATTTTATTGTTGACACGATAAATTAAAAAAATATTTATAGTTTATGAGTGGCTAAATCCTGTTGTGTCGTGATGCCAAAGGTGTCATAAGCATATTCTAAATATGCCGACCACAGGGACCGCTCCTTTTTTTTAGGTGTTTTATGTTAATTTACTTTGATGAGAGTGGAGAATTGGGCTGGACCTTTTCAAAACCTTTTGGCAAGGGAGGTTCAAGTAGATATCTCACATTAGCATTTTTAATGATACCCATAGAAAAAAAATTCCTAACACAGAGAATCGTAAGAAAAATTTATAGAATCGAAAAGAGAAATCCAAAAATAGAATTAAAAGGCAAAGATCTAACAAAAAAAGGAAGAAAATATTTCGCTAATAAAATAAACAAACTTTTACAAGAACATAACGACATTAAAATTTTCGTGATAACGGTTCGTAAAGAGAATGTATTACTTCATATCAGACAGGATGCTAATAAATTATATAATTATATGATCAAACTTGTCCTTTTAAACGAAATAAAAAAAATGCCTGTTGTAACACTAATACCAGATCCAAGATCAATAAAAGTCGAAAGTAAAAACAGTCTGATCGATTATCTACAAATAGCATTGTGGTTTGAAGAATCTTCGACTACAATAATAAAACAATCTTACCAGGATTCAAGAAGAAATCTAAATTTGCAATTTGTTGATTTCATTGCTCATATTTTTTGGTCTAAATATGAATTAAACAATTTAAATGGGTTTAATATTTTAAAATCTTGCGTTAATTTCAAAGAATTATTTTTTTAATAGGTGTCTTTGTTTAAAGTTTTCCAAGTTATTAATATAATTTAGGAATTTTAACTAAAATGCAAAACTTTAGTTAAATTGATTGAGAAAACTTAACTCTAATATTATTATGTGAACTATCTGGAGACAGAATGTCAGATATTAAAACCAACGAACGTGAATTAGCAAGTAAGATTGCTCAATGGTTTAGTGAACAAATAAAAAGAGGGAAATACCCATTTACTTCAGCCTCATGTGAAACTGGAATAAAAGTAAGTAAAACTACTTATTTCGGTGATATTATTATTTGGGAAAACAGAGAAATAGATAAAGCGTTTTCATATATTGAATTAAAAAATCCATTTGGACGAATAGAAGATTTAGAACGATTCCGGAAAAAAGCTGTTCAGCTAAAAGTAAAAATTGCTTACACTTGGGATTTTCAATCTTTAAATGCTTATGAAATAAAAGACAATAAAATTGAACTATCTGCTACAGAAACGTATTCTGTTCTGACAAATATTGAAGATTGGAAAAGAGGTGATAAACAAGCTTATATTAAAGCTTTCATTTCCAGGATTTGTGACGAGCTTTTAAATTTTTCTGAAAAAGGACAATTTAGAAAGTTCAAACCGGAAAAACATTATTTTATTCGATTCTTACGAAATGTTGTTGAGGAGCTGATTCCGTTATTTGAGCAATTTATCAGAGTATTCCATAAACAAAAAGAATACAAAGGTATAATCAATAAATTCGTTGCTGAACAGGGAATTGCCTATCCAAATGATGAAGATTTTTATAGATTAATTGCAAGCCAGCGAGTTTACGGACTTATCACTAAGATTATTTTCTATTTAACTATTAAAAGACATTTTACAGAATTACCTGATCTGTATTCAGAAGACAAACAAGACCTTGAAACTAATTTAAATTCTGCTTTTTCTAACGCACGGGAAATTGACTGGCAGGCAGTTTTTGAAACTGATCCGATAGAAGAACTGGGGATTCCAAAGGAAGCTTATTCTTTTTTAAACGAATTGTTTTCTCATTTGAAAATTTATAATTTCGGAACTTTACCGGAAGATGTTATCGGTGAATTATTTGAAGAAATCATCGATCCGAAAAGACGACACGAATTAGGACAATATTTCACGCGGGAAGATCTTGTTGACCTGATAATTGCAATTGTTGTAAATGATAAAGATAAAATTTATGCAGACCCGACTTGCGGTTCGGGAACATTTCTCATCAGGTTGTATGATAGATTGCAATTTCTAAGCGGATACAGAATGAAGCACGAAGAAATTTTAGAAAGGATATGGGGAATAGATATTGGTAAATTTCCTGCTGAACTTTCCACGATAAATCTGTTCCGTCAAAAACCTGATAATTTTGAAAATTTCCCTCGCATCATTCATAAAGATATTTTTGAAATTTCTGTCGGACAAGAAATTGAATTTCCTCCCAATAATGTTAATTACAACCAGAACTATAACAAAATCAAAATAAAAATTCCTGAATTCTATGGTCTTGTCGGAAACTTTCCATATATAAGACAGGAATTAATAGAAAAGAATGTAAAAGGATATAAACAAATTCTAACCAAATTATTGGCTTATGAATATCTGGCAGTTTATCCAAAGTTATTTAAATTTAATCATATCAAAGAAGCAGAATTCCAGAACTTTTTAGAAAAACCAGAATCAGAAAGAACGAAGCTAATTAATCACTGGTTAAAAAATAATTTTGTAGAATTAAAATTGTCAGGACAGGCTGACATTTATACATACATTTTCATTCATACTGCAATGCTTTTGAGCGAGAATGGTTCATTTGCGATAATAACTTCTAATTCGTGGCTGGATGTTGCTTACGGTTCGATTCTAAAGGAGTTCTTTTTAGACCATTTTAAGATCAAGATGATAGTTGCTTCCTGGGCAGAACCATGGTTTGATGATTCAGCTGTGAATACTGTGTTCACGGTTCTGGAAAAATGCGATGATGAAAAAGAACGAAACAACAATCCTGTTCATTTTGTGAAACTAAAGAAAAAACTCGCTGAACTGATACCGGAAAGAAACCTGAAAATAGAATCCAATAACCGCTGGCGAAGGATAGATGGAATTGTTAATACAATCGATTCTTCTCAATATAAAGCTGAAAAGATCGATGAGAAAATTTCTTCCTTTGAAAATGAGCAGATGAGAGTGAGATTAATTGAACAAAAGGAACTATCTAAAGAAATTGAAACACAGAATGAACTTTCAAAATGGGGAAAATACCTGCGTGCTCCCGATGTGTATTTTGAAATCCTGGAAAAATGCAAAGATAAACTCGTTCCTCTAAAAGAAATTGCTGATGTGAGATTTGGAATAAAAACAGGAATTAATGAATTTTTTTATTTAAAACCGATTGAAGAAAACAAAAAGGAAAAAACGATTTTATGTGAAAACAGCAGAGGCTGGAAAGGGAAAATTGAAAGCCAATATTTAAAACGAATTATAAAGAGTCCGAAAGAATCTGAAAGTATTATTATTGATCCCAAGAAATTGAAAAACCTGATCTTTATCTGTAACAAAAGCAGAATAGAGTTGAAGAAAGTGAATCACTTAAACGCTTTAAAATACATCGAATGGGGAGAGACGCAAAGAACAAAAGAAAATAAACCCTGGACTGAAGTTCCATCAGTGAAAGGGAGAGTTGAATGGTGGTGGTTACCGGATAATCAACCTGCAAAAATATTATTTCAGATGATTAATAATGAAAGATTTCTTGTTTATGCTAATGAATCGAATGTAAAAGTTGATCACAACCTTTTTGAGTATTTGCTCGAAGATAAAGAAACGATAAATTCAGCGATTAAATATTTGAATTCAACTTTTTTTGCAATTGTCAAAGAAGTGAATAGCAGAATAAATTTGGGTGATGGAGCCACAAAAACTGAGGGTGTTGATTGGAATAATTTGATGTTGATTTCTAAAGAACCTTTAAAAGTTGATTATAACATCGCAAAATTAATGAGCAGAAAAGTAAAATCAATTTCTGAAGAAGTGAAACTCAAAGATCGTCAAGAACTTGATAAAGCAGTTTTAAAAGCTCTCGGTTTAAATACGGAAGAATATTTTCCTCGCATTTATCAAGGTTTGACTCAAATGGTAAAAGAGCGTCTTGAATTGCCAAAAATGCGTAAGAGAAGGAAAAAACAAAAAGTTAAAATATCTTACGAAGAAGTTAAGAAATCTGTAATTAATGAAATAATCGGAGATAAACTAAAAAAGTTTCCTGAAGATTTTTATACAGATGCAAAACTTGGTTATAATTATGAAAGCGTGGAAACTGAAGTTTACAACACAAGCGGAAAAGAACTTCACATCGATGAATTTATGCACATTTGTACTTTAATGGATGAAGATAATGAAGAAATATTTTCCACCAAAGATTTTTATAAAGCCGAATTTGCTGTAATCTTAGCAAAACCGGATGTTCATAGATTAAAGATTCCGAAAGATGAAAAGATCATTAAAAAGATTTTGGAAAATTATAAAAACTATGTTAATCAATTAAAAGAGCAATTAGAAGCAAATGCCCAACAGAAACTCCATAGCTGGAACGAAGCAGAGCAAATGGCAAAAGAGATTTTGGAAGAGTATGGGTTGAAGTGATGAAAAAATTATTTGACATACTAATCTTTAGGAATAATTTGTCCTAAGATTTTATAACACCAAGAGAATTTCTCTTGGCCGCAAGGTTGCCGAAAGGCAACCTTAGCTTTTATTATGAGAACATACATATATATTGATGGATTCAATTTTTATTATCTTGCATTAAAATATTCGCGCCATAAGTGGCTTGATTTTAAAGCATTATTCGAAAAATTA
>DAOVQH010000062.1 GCA_030628755.1 Candidatus Cloacimonadota bacterium
CAGGAAAGAAACCTCGGAAATTAAAGCAGGTGATATTGGTGGTCTTGTTAAAACTAAGTATGCACGTAGTTTTAATTCAATAGTAAAATATGGATCCAAAATCAAGCTTAAAGATGCAGAACTACCCTCCCCTGTATACTGGCAATCAATAAAAGCTGTAAATCAGCATGATGAAGATAAGATAGGTTCTGCACTTTCAAAACTGATGGAAGAAGACCCAACAATCAAGCTTAAAATGAATGCTGAAACTGCAGAAAATGTTCTTGCAGGAATTGGTGAACAACAGATAGGTTTATTGGAAAAGAAACTCAAAACTCGATACAAGATCGATGCCAAATTGAAAACACCACGTGTACCCTATAAAGAAACTATACAGGGTAATGCTGATGTGAATTATAAACATAAAAAGCAATCAGGTGGTAGAGGACAGTATGCCGAAGTTTATTTCCGGGTTAAACCAAGACCTCGTGGTGAAGGTTTTGAATTTATTAACTCAGTTGTTGGTGGGACTATCCCGAGTAAATTCATACCAGCTGTTAAAAAAGGTCTTCTTGAGACTATAGGAAAAGGTATTATTGCAAAATATCCAATTGTTGATATCAGCGTAGATGTATATTTCGGAGGTTACCATGATGTGGATTCATCAGAATTAGCTTTTAAAATTGCTTCCTGGAATGCACTGAAAAAAGCCTTTGAAGTTGCAAACCCGATTTTATTGGAACCGATTCATGATGTAAAGATCATCATTCCAGATGAATATATGGGTGATGTAATGGGTGATATTTCTACAAGGAGAGGGAAGATTATTGGTATGGAACAAAAAGGTAAGAAACAGATTCTTAATGCCAAGATGCCATTAGCTGAATTATTTAACTATTATCCTGCTTTAAAATCGTTTACTCAGGGTCGTGGTAAGTTTACACAAAAGTTTTCCTGTTTTGAAAAAGTTCCTGATGATATAGCTGCAAAAGTTATTGCAGAAGCGAATAAAAAAGGAGATTAATTTCTCTATGTAACCAAACCTATACTAGGTCTGGTGTTTCCTATATTCATTAGGTTTTGTTTTAATCTTGGAGGTTTTATGTCCGGTCATAGTAAATGGGCTTCAATAAAACATAAAAAAGGTGCTGCTGATGCCAAAAGAGGTAAACTTTTTACAAAACTTGTAAAAGAGATTATAGTTGCTGCACGGGAAGGTGGTGGGAATCCTGATATGAACCCACGCCTAAGACTAGCAATTTCCTCTGCAAAAGGTGCTAATATGCCCGGTAGTAACATTGAAAAAGCTATCAAAAGAGGAACTGGTGAAATTGAAGGATTAAAATATGAAAGTTATACATACGAGGGTTATGGTCATAATGGCGTTGCGATCTTTATTGAAGCTTTGACTGATAATAGACAGAGAACTGTGGCTGAGATCAGACATATATTTTCCAGAAATGGAGGAAATCTTGCTGAAAATTGTTCTGTTGCCTGGATTTTTAAGCAGAAAGGTTTGATTGAAATTCCTAAAGAGAATCTTGATGAAGATGAAATTATGATGGCAGCATTGGATGCCGGTGCAGAAGATTTCTCATCTGAAAATGAGAACTATGAAATTTATACAACCTATTCTGATTTGCATACTGTTCTTAAGAATTTGGAAGGAGCTGGCTATAACACTGGAAAGGCAGAATTGACCCGTATTCCAAAAAACACAGTTAATGCGGATGATGTTGCAGAAAAGCTTCTTAAGCTCCTTGATAAATTAGAAGATTGTGATGATATTCAAAAAGTTTACTCCAATTTTGAGATTTCTGATGAAGTAATGATGAGGTTGTCAGCAGATTGATAATTTTAGGAATAGACCCTGGTAGTTATAATTGTGGGTATGGAATTATTCAGGTTGAGAAGAACAGGATAATTGCGGCTGGATGTGGTGTAATTAAAATAAATCCTTCATTACCATTAGCAGAACGTCTTGTTAAGATTTATAAAGATATGAATACAATTATTGAAGAAAACAAACCGGATATAGCTGCAGTTGAAACGATTTTTTATGGGAAAAATGTCAAATCTGCTTTTACTCTTGGTCATGCTCGTGGGGCTATTCTGCTAGCCCTTGCTGAGAAAGGTATCAATATCGTTGATTTTACTCCCAGGGAAGTAAAGAAAGCTGTGGTTGGGAATGGCAATGCTTCCAAAGAACAGGTTGAATATATGGTTCAAAAGATTCTGAATTTGAAGCTTACTCATAAGTTAAAAGATGCTTCAGATGCACTTGCAGTGGCGCTTTGCCAGTTTAATAAGAAGAAATTTAGGATGTAATTATGTTCTCATATTTGAAAGGAATTCTCTCCAAAAAAGATCCTATAACAATTGTTATAGACTGTAATGGTGTAGGATACGAAGTTAATATTCCGCTAAGTACATTTGATAAATTACCTGATGTTGGAAATGAAATAAAAATTCTGATTCATTACTCGTTTAATGAGGTTGATGGTGCTCGTCTTTTCGGGTTTTTAACTCCGGATGAGAAGGAATTATTCCGACATCTCATTTCGATATCTAAAATAGGACCCAAGCTTGGTCTATCCATTCTTTCCGGATTGTCAGTTGAAGACCTTATTCGTGCAGTTCAGAGAGGTGATACTGGATTAATATCTACTATCCCCGGAATAGGTAAGAAATCAGCAGAGCGGCTGATTATAGAACTTAAGGATAGAGTTATTAGCATAAGACCTGAGCAAATTCTAAAAGATTTCGGCAAAGTCGAGCCAGACATAATCAGAGAAGCTGAAACTGCTCTAATGAATTTGGGGTACAGACAATTTGAAATAAGAAAAACTTTTTCCGATTTATTAAAAGAAAAAGAGTTTAAAAGTTTAGAGGAGATCATAAAAGCTACTATCAAAGCGCTTTATAAAAAGAGAAATATATGATAAACATCAGGCACGAAGCTTATAAGATAGTTGTTAAGGTCCTTTCAAAGAACGTTTTTTCTGATAAAATGCTTCATCAAATGTCAAAAAAGATACAAGCTGTAAACGAAAATGCTGATTTGCTTTATGTACTTGTAAAGGGTATAATTAAAATGCAGAACAACCTTGATTATATAGCTTCCCTTTATACTGATCCTCAAAAGTATGCAACCACAAATAAGAAAATTAAAGTCCTTGTATACATGGGATTATATCAACTTCTATATTGTGATAATATTCCTGAATATGCTGCTGTGAATGAAACAGTAACTCTGGCAAAAAAACTTTATGGGGACAAAGTCGGAAACTTTATAAATGCTGTTCTTCGATCTTACTTACGTTCGAAAAAAATAAACTATCCACAGAATCCTGCTGAAAGACTTTCTGTAGAATATTCGTTTCCGAAAAGTATCATTGAGAAATGGCTGGAATACTGGGGAGCGGAAAAAACAGAAATGCTCTGTATGTACTTTAATGATGTTCCAAAACTTCATATCAGAATAAATTTTCTGGCGACAAACAGGAAACGGTTAATGAAGTATTTTGAAAGGAGAAATATCAAAGTTTATCCCAGCGAAGCTTCAAATAATATCTTAGTAACAGAACAAGTTCGAGAAGTTTTGAATGAAGTTGCTTTCTTGGAAGGATATTATTCGGTGCAAGATGCTTCTTCAGCCCTAGTTGTAGAATTGATGAACCCTAGGATGAACGAGTCAATAATTGATTTTTTTGCAGCTCCCGGGGGGAAAGCAACTTATATATCGGAATTAATGGCTAATACTGGAGAATTAATAACAATAGATAAATATCCAAACAAGATTAAAAAGATAAAACAGGCAATGGAACGGCTTCAAATAACAAATATGAAATTACATGCAGTAGATGCTTTCCAATTCGGTCCGGTAGCACCTGCTTATGACCGTGTATTACTTGATGTTCCTTGCTCTGGATGGGGTGTTTTGCAAAAAAAATCAGAAATACGATGGCAACTCAATCAGGATATTCCCAAGCTCTTAAAATTACAGGAAAATGCATTAAAGATGGGAGCTTCATTTCTTAAGGAGGGTGGTTACCTTATCTATAGCACATGTACATTGAATAATGAAGAAAATGAAAAACAGGTGGAAAATTTTCTTGGCAGAAATCCCAGCTTTGAATTAATTCCAGCAGAGGAAGATATTCCTATAATATATACTGAAAATGGTTATTTAAAAACCTTACCTTTTGAACATAATCTGGATGGTGCTTTTGCTGCAAAGATGAAAAAGGTGGGTTAAAGGAGTATTTTTATGCAAAAGTATAAAGCAATCCTGATGGCAGTAGGAATTATATTTGTGGTTTTTATTGTAGCTTTCTTTGGAACTGATATCGTTATGAAAATAATTGTTGGACACAGGAATGAGGTAATAGTACCGGATCTTATAGATATGGATTTTGCTGTAGCTCGAAAAGAGTGTAAAGAAAATAAATTATATTTGGAACAGAAGGAATTGGTACATAATGATGAAATTGAAAAAGGCAAAATAATTTCTCAAAATCCAAATCCAGACATCATGACCAAAAAACACAGAACAATCAGCGTGGTTGTGAGCAACGGTCCCGAGATGGTTAGGATCCCTTATTTAGATAACCTCAGGGTAGTTGAAGCCAAACTTAAACTTGAAAATGCCGGTTTAACTCTTGGTGAAAAAATATACCGATACTCAGAAGAAGTTGTGAAAGGAAAAGTTATATATTCTCAACCTATGGCTGATGAGCTGATACCAAAAAGAAGTGCTGTAAATGTAGTTGTAAGTTTGGGAAAATATTCTACTTCATCTTCTTCAAATGATAAATGGAAAAACCTTCTTGATAACTCAGATGAATAACATCTAAATAAGCTCTCTGACTCATTTTTTTACAGATTTTCCTATATAATTTCAGATAATTTTTTTAACGAAATAAAAAAAAATATTACCTTATTTTTAATTATTTTTTTTAGTATTCAAAAACCTGATTCCTAACTTCTTTATTTCCAATAAGTTATAGAATTATATCCTGAATCCTGAATTTAACTAAAAATTAAGCTAACTTTATATAAATAAAATAGTTGACACATATTCCTGATATAAGCATATAGACACTAAATATAATATTCTTTTTAATAGAATAATAAATTGTAGAAAGAAGAGGAATAAATTATGACAGATCCAAAATATACTGCAAAAAATATCAAGGTTCTTAAAGGGCTTGAAGCTGTTAGAAAGCGACCAGCAATGTACATTGGTGGGCTAACTGAAAGAGGTTTGCATCACCTTGTATATGAATGCGTTGATAACAGCATAGACGAAGCTCTTGCTGGTTATTGCGATAAGATCAAAGTAATCATTCAGGAAGATGGATATATCTCAATTGAAGACAATGGTAGAGGTATTCCAGTTGAGATACATAAAACCGAAAAAGTGCCGGCGGTTCAAGTTGTAATGACTGTTCTCCATGCAGGTGGAAAATTTGATAATAAATCCTATAAAGTTGCAGGTGGTTTACATGGAGTTGGTGTTTCTGTTGTGAACGCACTTTCAGAACATCTTGAAGTCGAGATTTATAGAAACGGCAAAGTTTATTACCAATCCTACAGGAAGGGTATTCCTCAACAGGAATTGGAAGTAAAAGGGAGGACAACACGAACCGGAACAAAGGTAACTTTTAAACCTGATGCTTCAATTTTTGAAGTTCTGGATTTCAGTTTTGATTACTTATCTACACGTCTTCGTGAAATGGCTTTTCTTAATAAAGGTGTCAAGATTATCCTTCAGGATTTAAAAACTGATAAAAAACATAATTTTCAGTATGAAGGTGGTATTAATTCATTTGTTGAATTCTTAAATGAAAATAAGAAAATCCTTTTCACGGAACCGATTTATATAAATGGAAAGAAAAATGGAGCTGACTTTGAAGTTTCAATTCAATATAATGAAGGTTTCCAGGAAGTGATTTACAGTTTTGCTAATAATATCAATACAATCGAGGGTGGAACTCATCTCAGCGGATTTAAATCGGCATTAACAAGAGTAGTTAATACTTATATTAAAAATGCAAACCTTCTTAAGAATGAAAAAGTTACACCTGCCGGAAGTGATATCCGGGAAGGAATTACTGCTGTAGTGAGCGTGAAACTAAGTGAACCGCAATTTGAAGGGCAAACTAAAACTAAACTCCAGAATAGTGATATTGAGGGTATAGTTAACTCGATAGTTTACGAAAAATTAATGGAATATTTTGAAGAACATCCCCTGGAAACAAAGAATATTTCTATGAAGGCTATTTTAGGTGCACGTTCAAGAGAAGCAGCTCGTAAAGCTCGTGAACTTACTCGTAGAAAATCAGTTCTGGAAAGTGGTAGCTTGCCTGGTAAACTTGCAGATTGTTCTATCCAGGATCCCTCTCAAACAGAAATATTCCTGGTTGAGGGTGACTCTGCTGGTGGTTCTGCAAAAATGGGAAGAGATAGAACTTTCCAGGCTATACTGCCACTCTGGGGAAAAATGCTCAATACTGAAAAAGCGAGAATTGATAAAGTACTCAATAATGAAAAAATACAACCCATAATTTTAGCTCTCGGTGCTGGCATTGGCGAAGAATTTGATGTTTCTAAATTACGATACAACAAAATAGTAATTATGGCTGATGCAGATGTGGACGGACAGCATATCGCTACTCTGTTATTAACATTTTTCTTTCGATATATGCGACCACTGGTTGAATATGGTCACGTCTATATTGCCAGACCACCACTTTTCCTGATTAAAAAAGGAAAATCCAAAAGATATGTTTATTCCATTGATGAACGTGATGAAGTTCTGAAAGAGCTTGGTGGAAAGGGTTTACATGTTCAAAGGTATAAAGGGCTGGGAGAAATGAATGCTGACCAACTCTGGGAAACTACTCTTGATCCTGAAAAGAGGATATTAACATCTGTGAAGATAGAAGATTCAATTGAAGCAGATAGAATATTCACTATCCTTATGGGTGATGAGGTAGAACCAAGACGCGAATTTATTGAGCAAAATGCGAAATATGTGGAAGTCAGTGTTTAATGGGGGATAGATGATTCACGATAGATCTCGAATTGAATTGATCGAAATAGAAGATGTTCTAAAAAAATCATATTTAGAATATTCCATGAGCGTAATTGTATCCAGGGCATTACCTGATGTCCGTGATGGTTTAAAGCCATCTCAAAGGCGCATACTTTATGCTATGAATGAACTTAATCTTGCTCCAGGTAAGGGTTTTCGAAAATGTGCTAAAATCGCTGGTGATACATCCGGTAATTATCATCCACACGGGGAGCAGGTAATATATCCCACACTTGTGAGAATGGCTCAACCCTGGAGTCTGCGGTATATGCTCATCGATGGTCAGGGTAATTTTGGTTCTCAGGATGGTGATCCTCCTGCTGCAATGCGTTATACTGAAGCCAGGTTACAGAAGACAGCAGTAGACCTTATGGACGACCTCGATAAAGATACGGTCGATTATCAACCTAACTATGATGATACCAGAACAGAACCCATGGTTTTTCCATCCAAATTCCCTAATCTTTTGGTTAATGGTTCTTCAGGTATTGCTGTGGGAATGGCAACTAATATACCTCCCCATAATGTTGCTGAAGTTTGCGATGGAATAATTGCCTGTATTGATAATCCCGATATTGAACCATTACAACTTATGGAATTCATTCAGGGTCCGGATTTTCCAACTGGTGGTTATATTATAGGTACTCAGGGAATAAGGGACTATTTCGAAACAGGTAATGGCAGAGTTATAATGCGTGGTAAAGCTTCTGTTGAGACAAAAAACAACGGTTCTGAAATGATCGTAATTACTGAAATTCCTTATCAACTCGGTAAAACAATTCTAATAAATAAAATAGTCGATCTGGTCAAAGAAAGGAGAATCGAAGGGATTAGTGATATCCGCGATGAATCAGGACGTCAGGGAATGCGACTTATTATTGCTGTAAAACGAAATGCTGAGGCTAGTTCTGTTTTAAATAAACTTTATAAATATACTCAACTGCAAGGGAGCTTTAGTGTAAACAACCGGGCATTGGTTAATGGAATTCCAAAAGTTCTTAATATAAAAGAACTCATTCAGAATTTCATTAATTTTCGACATGAAGTCGTAGTTCGCAGGACCAAGTTTGAACTTGATAATGCTGAAAAAAGACTTCATATCCTGGAAGGATACCGCATTGCTTTAGATAAGATTGATGAAGTAATCAAAACAATCCGTGCTTCCAAAACTGCACAGGAAGCCAGTCTGAGTCTCCAGGAAATCTTTGGACTAACTGAAATACAGGCAAAAGCAATCCTTGAAATGCGACTTCAAAAACTTACAGGACTTGAAAGAGAAAAAATAGAAAAAGAGTTTAAGGATCTAACCAAGACTATCAAAAAATTAAAAAACATTCTTGATAAACATCAACTTCGAATGAATATCCTCAAAAAGGAAGTTACAGAAATTAAAGATAAATACAATGACATTCGTCGCTCCACAATTTTGGAAGGCTCAGCAGATATTGAAACAGAAGATATGATCGCAGATGAAGATATGGTCGTCACAATCTCTCATCATGGCTATATCAAGCGGCTTCCCATCGACACCTACAGGAAACAGGGCAGAGGGGGTAAAGGACTTTCTGGCTCCAATCTCAAAGAAGAGGATTTTGTTGAGAGCATTTTTGTTGCTTCTACTCATGCCTATATTTTGTTCTTCACAAACCGCGGAATATGTCACTGGTTAAAAGTTCATAAAATCCCCAAAGTTAGTCGACTTGCCAGAGGAAAAGCTATCATAAATCTTCTTCAACTTGAAAGGGACGAAAAAATTGAAGCGTTTGTAACTGCCCGTGACTTTGATCTTCCTCATTATGTGATGATGGTTACAAGAAAGGGTACGGTTAAAAAATCTGCATTAAATGCTTTTTCCAGACCAAGAGTAAATGGAATTATCGCAATAAAACTTGTGGAGGGCGACCAACTTATCGATGCTCAAATAACCGAAGGTGATAATCATATAATTTTATCAACTAAAAATGGTTATGCAAACAGGTTCAACGAAGCTGATGCAAGAGCCATGGGCAGGAACTCTCAGGGAGTTCGAGGGATCAGTTTGAGAAAGGATGATGAAGTCGTTGCTATGGTTGTTGTGAAGCGTGAAGGTACACTTCTTGCAATTAGTGAAAACGGATTTGGTAAACGTTCGGAAATAAGCAATTACAAGGTTACAAAACGTGGCTCAAAGGGTGTTATAACTCTTAAAACTACAGAAAGAAATGGTAAGCTCATTTCCTTAATGGAAGTTGTCGATAATGATGACTTAGTTATAGTTACTAAAGAGGGTATGATTATCAGGCAGCCTGTTGATAAGATTTCAGTCATAGGTAGAAATACCCAGGGTGTAAAACTTATTGGGCTTAATGAAGGAGATAAGGTGTATGATATCACCAGAATTTTCGCTGAAACTGAAGGAGAAGATGAAGAAGATTCTACTGAATTAACGGAAGATGAATCAGAAAAAACTGTTATCGAAACTATTAAAGAAGAACCCGAAGAAACCAAGACTGAAAAGATTATTGAAAATGAAACTATAAATAAAGAGAAAGAAGAAGAAATTAAAGAAGAAATAGAGGAAATTGAAAAAACTCCTGAAGATGTACCCTCAACTAAAAAAGAAGTAGAAGTAAAAACGGTGAAAAAACCAGCAGAAAAGCCAGCAAAAAAACCAAAGAAAAAATCTGGTGAAGTGTTAGAATTAGATTTTGGTCTTGACGAGTAATTAGCATTAAGTAATTTAATACTTCATAAAAGCAGAGACGATTTTTTTAGATCGTCTCTACTTATAAATTGGAAAGGAGATAAGAAAATGATAAATAAAAAGAAATTATTCCCGCTTTTAATAGCATTGATGTTAATTATTACTTCCTGCACAGTTAAATATATGCCTGTTGAATCTCAGGATGTTAAAGTTACTGATGGTTTTGCAGTTGTTAAAACTAAAGCCTGGACTTTTGCAATTGAAAACAAATACTGGATAAAAGAACCTCAAAATCTGACTGATTTTTTCACCACTTTTTATGTATCGATAACGAACAGGCATAAAAAAGAAATGGAGATAGGACCTTCAGATATTAGTCTTCTGGATGAAGAAGGAAATCAATTTGATGTTGTATTGCTGGATTATATTGAACAAATGCTGCTTCCAAAACAACTCGATTATCTTATTATTACAAACCTTGAAGAAGACCTTATTGAAACCCAGGAAATCTTTGAAGACCATAGAAGAATCCTTGACGAATGGCGGGAAGCAAAGAAAAACCTGATAACTCATTCTTTCCATTTTGGAAAAATATTACCCGGTGCGAAAAAATCCGGCTTTATCTTCTTTCCTAAACTTGCTTCGAAAAATAACTCCTGCCAGATAATTTTCCATAATAACAAGATTAATTTTATTCGTGGTGATGTGAAGAAGAAAGAGGAAGAAAAGGAATAAG
>DAOVQH010000093.1 GCA_030628755.1 Candidatus Cloacimonadota bacterium
AAAAGAAAAACACCGAATGATGTAAAAAAACTCTCTATAGCAGAACTGGAAAAACTCGCTTAAGAAGTACGTCAGAGAATAATTAAAGTAACCGCTAAAACAGGCGGTCATGTAGCTCCCAGTCTGGGAGCCACGGATTTAACAATCGCTCTTCTAAAAATTTTTGATCCCCTGAAAGACAGAATTATCTGGGATGTTGGTCATCAATCCTATGCATATAAAATTCTGACCGAAAGGAATGACAGGTTTGAAACTCTACGCCAATTTAAAGGAATAAGTGGCTTCAACAATATTTTTGAAAGTAAATACGATGCTTTCGGAGTTGGTCATGCAAGTACATCCATCTCTGCAGCACTGGGTATCTCCATTGCCAAGGAAATGACAAATAAAAAAGGGCGAGTTATCGCTGTAATTGGTGACGGTGCTCTTTCCGGTGGAATGGCTTTTGAGGCTTTAAATCACGCAGGTCACCTGCAAAAGGAAATGATCATTATTCTGAACGATAATAATATGTCGATCTCTAAAAGTGTTGGAGCACTTCAGGCGTATCTAACAAATATTCTTGTCAGTCGTCCCTATAATGTTATGAAAAATCTCATCTGGGATTTTGTTCAGCATCTTCCTCATAGAGTAAGAAGAAGAATTATCCTCAGTGCCAGGAAACTGGAAGAAAATATGATCAATACACTGGCACCGAATATTATATTTGAAGATCTTGGTTTTAAATATGTTGGACCTATAGACGGACATAATATGCCGCGTCTGGTCAGGATTTTCAACAAAGTCAAAAACAATATGACCGGCTCTATCTTTGTACATGTAGTAACCAAAAAAGGAAAAGGTTACGAACACGCAGAAGAGGATGCTCCCCGCTTTCATGGATTGGGTCCATACGAAATCGAAACTGGTAAAAGTGTTGGTAAAAAAAGAGCTTCTTATTCAGAAATCTTTGGTGATACTTTATGTGAAATTGCCAGAGAAAATAAAAAGGTTGTTGCTATTACTGCTGCAATGACGGATGGCACTGGACTCACAGGTTTTGAAAAAGAATTTCCAGATCGATTTTTCGACGTTGGAATTGCTGAACAACATGCTGTTACATTTGCCGGTGGTCTTGCAATTCAAGGGTTAAAACCTTTTGTTGCTATTTATTCTACCTTTTTTCAAAGAGCATTCGATCAGGTGATTCATGATATTTCCCTTCAAAAACTACCGGTTGTATTTTGTTTGGATAGAGCTGGACTGGTGGGAGAAGATGGCTCAACTCACCACGGGGCGTTCGACCTTTCTTATTTAAACCTTATTCCGGATCTGATTGTATTGGCTCCTGCCTATGCAAATGAGTTCAAAGATATGTTGAGATTTGCTGCTAATTATAACAAAGGTCCTGTTGTAATTAGATATCCGCGCGGCTTAACCAGGTTCAATAAAACTGAATATAAATCCATTGAACTTGGAAAATATGATATCCGTGAATCTGGAAAAAAGGTAGCCCTTATGGGTATAGGTAAGGCTTTTGAAGATGCTGAGATCATTTACGGGAAACTTAGAAAAGAATTTCCAAAATTAAAACCATACCTGGTAAATCCTCGTTTCCTCAAACCAATGGACACTGAATTCTTAGAAGAACTTACAAAAAAAGTAAAAACAATTTTCACCATTGAAGATAATGCACTTATTGGTGGATTTGGAAGCAGTATTAAAAACTATTTTGCAAATACAAATATCGAAGTTTTTTCCTTTGGAATTCCAGATCAATTCGTTTCACATGGTAATATATCAGACCTTAAAAATTCTATTGAAACAACTCCAGAACAAATATTTGAGAAAATCAAAGCTATTTTAAAATAATCCTGTCATGGAATATAAAGGCGATACGATCTCAGCTATTTCTACACCCCCGGGAATTGGCGGTATTTCTGTTCTGCGTGTAAGTGGTGATAAAGCAATTGATGTTGTAGATAAGATCTTTCATGGTAAAAGATCCTTAAAATCAACTCAAACACATAAAGCTGTTTTTGGAAAAATCCTCGATGAAAAAAAACTGATAGATGAAGTTATAGTAACCACTTTCCGCGCACCGCACAGTTACACTGGTGAAGATGTGGTTGAAATATCCTGCCATGGAAGCACTTTTATTACAAATCAAATTTTAGAAATCCTCCTGCAGAAAACCCGGCTTGCAGATCCCGGAGAATTTACCCAGAGAGCTTTCTTAAACGACAAAATCGGACTCACCCAGGCAGAAGCGGTTGGCGATATAATAAATGCCAAAACCAGAATTTCACACCTGGCAGCAGTTCAACAATTCGAAGGCAGTCTTCGACATAGAATCGAAAAGCTTCTCAATAAAATAACCGAATATCGTACATTATTAGAACTTGAAATAGACTTTCTGGAGCAGGATATTCCTGAAATTGATATAAAAAAATTGGAAAGAAACCTTAAGAAACTCCTTCAAAATCTGGAGAAACTTGCCAGAACAGGTAATGAAGGGATGATTTTAAAAGACGGATTAAAAGTGAGCTTAGTGGGAGCACCCAATGTGGGAAAATCCAGTATTTTCAATGCTTTCCTTGAAACCGAAAGGGCTATCGTTACTCCTCATCCTGGAACTACACGAGATTACCTAGAAGAAGCTATTTCTCTGAAAGGTTATTTAATTAGATTTTTTGATACTGCCGGTATCAGGGATACATCCGATGATATCGAGAAGATCGGGATCAAGCGTTCGTATGAAGTAATAAGAAATTCGCACAAAGTTTTATTTATAATAGACGGAAATGAAAATCAGAAAGAATACAATACTCTAATAAAATTAGTTGATTCTAATAGAATTATTAAAGTTCTGAATAAATCAGATTTATTTAAAAAATCAGAAATTCAATCATTCGAAGAAAAGGATTATATTTCCTGCTCTGCTATTCAAAAAAACGGATTAAGTAAATTAAAAGATTTTTTAATTAAAGATATCGAAATCTCCGAAGAAGAACTGCATTCAGGAATTCTAACCAATACCCGCCAGATCACTGCTGTGAAAAGAGCTGTGAAATCGATAGAACATGCTCTTAACTCTTTAAAAAAAGATATGGGTTTTGAATTTACTGCCTTTGACCTGAAAGAAGCCAGCACAGCTCTGGAAGAAATAATCGGCAAAATTACAACAGATGATATTTTGAACCAGATATTCGAAAATTTCTGTATTGGAAAGTAGATCTTAGTTCGTTCAACCATCCTGGTTGAATGAAATAGTAACAAAGACCTTCAAGGTCTTGAAGAGTACTCTTGTGGTTCAACCTGGAAGGATGAACCAACGTATTTTAAAAATTTGGAATTATAATGCAAGTACATCTCATACCTTAGTTCGTTCAACCATCCTGGTTGAACGATAGAAGTAACAAAGACCTTGAAGGTCTTGAAAAGTACTTTAGTGGTTCAACCTGGAAGGATGAACCAACAAAGTAACTCCCACCAGGATGATGAGCTTTACACAATGGTTCAACCTGGAAGGTTGAACCAACGTAATGAATTTTGATGAGATAAGAAATGTTTTGCCGATTTATTGGATGTAAAATTGCGGACCGTAAATTTGCATACCAAAATTGTTTTAATTTAAACATGAGAGACATAATTATATCTTTTTCTAACCTCATCAATATAGAAAAGATATTGACATATAATATCAGTTTGTAAAAATACGAACCGTAAAATTGCGTACTGGAGGAAACATGGTTAATCCGTTCCAATTTGGGAAAGTAGTTCGGGATAAACAGTTCTGTAACCGTCAGAGAGAACTTCGTGATCTGATTTCCGCTATCAAGAGCGGAAACTCTCTCTGGTTATATTCACCACGCCGATTTGGGAAAACATCTTTGGTTGTAAACGCCTTTTCTCGCATCAAAGATGTAAAGACTGTCTATTTCGATCTTTTCAATATTCGTGACAATAGAGAATTTGCGACAAAATATCTCAATATTCTAACCCATGAATTGTTCACCAAGAAACACAGTTTAACTTCCATATTAAAAAAGTTGTCTGGTTATTTGAAAAACGTAACTCCGACAGTATCATTGGATGCAATGGGTAATCCATTGATTGGTATTGATATAAAGCCAAAAGAAATATCCAAGACCATCGAATCAATTCTGGAGTTGCCGCAAAAGCTGAATTACCCAAAATCTATCTGTATCGCTTTCGACGAATTCCAGGAAGTTGAACGATTAGATCCTTTCCTGAAAAATATTATGCGTTCGGTTTTTCAGCATCAGCAAAATGTGAGTTACATTTTTCTGGGAAGTAAAGAATCGCTGATGAATGCAATTTTTTCTGATGCAAAATCTCCATTTTTCCAGTTTGGTGACAAAATGAATCTTGATCCTATCTCCAGTTCTGATTTAACTTCCTACATCAAATCGATGTTCAACGAGACAAAATTACCGATCCAGAACAGCAACATTGAAAATATTCTGCAACTCAGCGAATGCCATCCACATTACACACAATACACAGCCTATGTTGCGTGGGATTTGGTTTATCAAGATATTCCGCAGAATGATGACTTCAAAGATATATGGCTTTCCCGTATAATTGAAAGTCAATCTGATGCTTTTCGTACGATTTATGAGCAATTAAATGCAAATCAGAGAAAAGTTGTATACGCTCTCAGCGATTTGGATGGTCAGAGCATCCTGTCGAACAATACGATGATCAAATATAATCTTCCACCGAAATCGACCATCAATACTGCACTTAACAGTCTTTTGCGGAAAACTCTGATTCTGAGATCTAATAGCTCCTATAAATTTGAAAATCCGATCTTTAAAATTTGGATAAATAAGTTATATGATTAAAAACCGTAGATCAACCGGAAAGGATGAAACAACGAAGTAACTCTCGCCAGGATGGTGAGCTATACACAATGGTTCAACCTGGAAGGTTTAACCAACGTAACTTTTAAAAAGGAGATATAATGCCAACACCCCGTATACCTGTTGATCAAAAAGACAGTATTTTTTTTATTACATTCACTATTCAACGCTGGTTCTATCTTTTTGATCGCTACGAAAGATGGACTATACTGCTTAATGCACTGAAACATTATCAAAAACATAATAACTTAAAAATTTATTCTTGGGTCTTTATGCTGAATCATATGCATCTTATCTTTCAATGTGAGGATGCAATTAAATTTGTAAACGGTTTCAAGAGTTACACTGCTCAGAAATTACGTGAAAATATAGAGGAAACCGAACCTCATCTTTTGAATTTATTTAAAACTGATAATGATTACCATATTTGGCAGGACAACAATTTTCCAGAAATAGTTGAATCTGAAAATTTCTTTCTGCAAAAAGCTAATTATATAATTGAAAACCCGGTAAGAAAAGAATATGTTAATTATCCTGAAGACTGGCGTTATTCATCGACAAGTAAAATTAAGTTGATAGAATTAAGTGAGTTACTTTAATTTGAACCCAGTTCGTTCAGCCATCCTGGTTGGCGTCTATTCGTTCAACCATCTTGGTTGAATGAAATAGTAACAAAGACCTTCAAAGTCTTGAAAAGTACTTTAGCGGTTCAACCTGGAAGGATGAACCAACGTATTTTAAAAATTTGGAATTACGATGCAAGTACATCGCATACCTTAGTTCGTTCAACCATCTTGGTTGAATGAAATAGTAACAGAGACCTTCAAGGTCTTGAAAAGTACTCTTGTGGTTCAACCTGGAAGTTTGAACCAACGTAATGACCACCCGGTCGGTTAAAAGGAGAGTATCATGCTAAATAAAATCAACCCAACTCAAACAAACGCCTGGAAAAAGTTGAAAGAACATTTCAGGGATATGAAATCTGTTCACATGAAGGATTTGTTTGAAAAAGATGCAGATAGGTTCTCAAAATTCTCGCTTACTTTTGAAGATATCCTCGTTGATTTTTCCAAAAATATAATTACTGGAAAAACGTTCAAGTTGCTGTTAGAATTGGTTGATGAAGTAGATTTAAAAGATTCAATTAACAAAATGATTTCCGGTGAGAAGATCAATGAAACTGAAGACCGGGCAGTTCTTCACACAGCGCTAAGGAATCGTTCCAATAAACCTGTTTACGTTAATGGTAAAGACGTGATGCCTGATGTGAATGCTGTGTTGAAGCAAATGGAGGAGTTTTCTGATAAAATTACATCCGGACACTGGATTGGATTTTCCGGGAAGGTTATAACAGATATTGTAAATATTGGTATTGGCGGATCTGATCTCGGTCCTCTGATGGTGACCGAAGCTTTAAAGCCTTATAAAAAAATAAACATCAATGTGCACTTCGTTTCCAATGTTGATGGAACGCAGATTGTGGAAACACTAAAAAAATTGAATCCTGAAACCACTCTTTTTATGATCGCTTCCAAAACTTTCACTACCCAGGAAACCATGACCAATGCCCATACCGCGCGTAAGTGGTTTTTAAGTTCAGCACAAAATGAGGAATTTATTAAACAGCATTTCGTGGCAATATCTGCAAACGAGAAAGATGCGGTCGAATTTGGTATTAATCCGGAAAATATATTCGTTTTCTGGGATTGGGTTGGCGGAAGATATTCTCTCTGGAGTGCAATCGGGCTTCCAATTGCCTGTTCTATTGGATTTGAAAATTTTATGGAACTTTTGGAAGGCGCTCTTGCTATGGATAATCACTTCAAAAAAGCTCCTTTCGAGAAAAATATTCCCGTTGTCCTGGCTCTGATCGGGATCTGGTATAATAATTTCTTCGGAGCAGAAACTGAAGCAATATTACCTTATGACCAATACATGCACAGATTTCCTGCATATTTTCAGCAGGGAAATATGGAAAGTAATGGCAAATACATCGATAGGAACGGGAGGGAAGTTAACTACCAAACAGGTCCAATTATCTGGGGAGAGCCTGGTACAAATGGGCAGCATGCTTTTTTCCAGTTAATTCACCAAGGAACCAAAATGGTCCCATGTGATTTTTTAGCTCCTGCCATTAGTCATAATCCTATTGGAGACCACCATCATAAGTTATTATCCAATTTCTTTGCACAAACTCAAGCTCTAATGAAAGGGAAAACCAAAGATGAAGTTCTTAAAGAATTAAAAGCAGCAGGCAAAAACAAAGAGGATATTAAAAAACTCCTTCCCTTCAAAGTTTTTAAAGGTAACAAACCAACCAACTCGATCATATTCAAACAGCTAACGCCAAGAACCCTGGGAAGCTTGATAGCTATGTATGAACATAAAATCTTCGTACAGGGAATCATCTGGAATATTTACAGCTTTGACCAGTGGGGAGTGGAACTTGGAAAACAACTTGCTAAAAAGATCCAACCTCAACTTCGCGATAAAAGAAGAATTATAGGTCACGATTCCTCCACAAACGGATTGATAAATGCATTCAAGAAAATGAGAAAAGCAGCTTCTAAAGCCCGGATAAAGACTATAGAACAAATCCAATATTTTAATTTTTATAAGGGACCGGAACGGGGACATCCCAGCCTGGTTGATATTCAAATCAATATTATAAAAGAATGCGTAGAAAAAACAATTTCAAGTAAAGAAATAGCGGAAAATTTAGGAAAAACAGGGAAATCCGGAAATCTGAAAAGAGCAATTTCCTCTTTAAGGCATAAAGGGTTAATCTCCTACACTATTCCAGATAAACCGGGAAGTTCCAACCAGAAATATAAAATCACCAGGAAAGGTGTGGAGGCTCTCAAGAAATATGAACTCAAAAAGAAATTTATGTTAAACCGCATTCAAATAATTAAAGGTGACATTACCACTTTAAAGGTCGATGCTATTGTGAATGCTGCCAATACTTCACTTCTCGGTGGTGGTGGTGTTGATGGTGCAATTCATAAAGTTGCGGGAGTAGAACTCCTGAAAGAATGCAGAAAACTGAACGGTTGTCCTACTGGTGAAGCAAAAATTACAAAAGGATACAATCTTCTTGCAAAGCATGTTATTCATGCTGTCGGTCCTATCTGGCATGGTGGAAAAAATCGCGAAGATGAACTGCTTGCCAGTTGCTATAAAAAAAGTTTAAAATTAAGTGTGCGAAATAAAATAAAATCAATTGCGTTCCCGGCTATCAGTACAGGCGTGTACCGCTTCCCCGCAGAAAGAGCTACAAAGATTGCTGTACAAGAAATTAAAAAGTTCTTATCTAAGGACTCTTCAATCGAAAAAATTATCTTTATCTGCTTCGATGAACAAATGTATCAGATATA
>DAOVQH010000137.1 GCA_030628755.1 Candidatus Cloacimonadota bacterium
GTGCCATTTTACTATTAAGACATAAAGTCACATTTTCTCTCTCCATCCAATATTTACATGACAAATCTTTTAACCTATATGAAAATTGGAATAATATATAAAAATATTTAATTACTTACGTAAGAAACTAATCACAATTAAATTAAAAACCTTAATGTAATATAGTGCAAATTTAGGTATGACCTTTACCGAAAAAATTTGAGCGAAGTTATCGCAGGATAGTATCTATTCTTTCAGAAACAGAACAAAGTATTTGGAAAGTAAATAACTACAGAAATCTATGATTACTGAGAGATAAAATTCAAGAAGAAGTTAATAATAGAATTAGAAAATAATAAGTACCGTTTGGTCCAGGTTTTTCGCAATCTCATCGTAAATGCTTCACACGCCATGGCTGACAGTGAAGAAAAAATCCTTGTACTTCAATCCTCTGTTTCAAAGGATGGCAAATTTGTGGAGATTTCCGTTCAGGATACAGGCTCCGGAATTGAAAAGGAAAAACTTGATAAGATATTTGAAGTTTATTATACAACAAAACCAGATGGATTGGGAACAGGACTCGGACTGGTAGTAGTGAAAGATATTGTAGAAAAACAGCACAAGGGCAGAGTGTTAGTCGAATCAGAAGTTGGCAAGGGGACTACTTTTACGGTTCAGCTGCCTTTAAAAGTTGAAAGGAAGCGGAAGAAAATTTTAATCGCTGATGATGAGGCGTATATCAGAGAGTTATTTGCGAGTTTTTTCGAGAGTAAGGGACTGAAAGTCTTTACAGCTGTAAATGGAATAGAAGCGCTGGATTATTTTGAAAAGATTCATCCGGATATTGTATTATCCGACATTGAGATACCAGTTATGAATGGATTTGAGTTTATTAAGGAAATAAAGTCAAGAAAACACGAACAGAAAATAGTTCTTATGACCGGATTTTATTATGAGACTTCTATCAAAAAGAAACTTGAAAAAGCCAATATCACATTTTTCACCAAACCTGCCGATCTAAATGATGTATGGAAAATTGTAAATGAAGAGTTGAAAAAATCATCTACGCCTTAAAAATAAACTATATAAAAAATCGAAAACAAAATGTCACCCTGCCCGTGCTCCGTAATACTTTGCAGGATGCAAGTTTATCGAATGTTGCCCTGAGTTTACCGAAGGATCATTCCTGCCCGACAGTAGGTGGGGAAAGGTGATTAACCTACCTGTAAATAATAAAACATATCGCATTTCGATTAAACAGAGTGAATTCCACCCCAAATCCCGGCTTTTCCGCGGGTCACAAGGGACTCCGATACATCGGAAAACTCCCGGTGGAGCAGACTGTGGATTGGAGTTTGGTAAAGGATGCGTTTCTAATTACAAAGCTGGGGCTTTGTAACGAGTAAGATATGATAGTTATTAAAAACAGAGGACCGGGAAAGTTCCTGCAATCTTGAAATATCGACGCCCTTGCTTTAATTATTTTATCTATCTATATTAATAAGTGAGGTTTAAACCAATATATATGAAAGAGGTGGAAAATGAAACGAGTTTTAATGATGATGCTTGGAATAAACCCACAGAAAAGACTCCATCTCCAAAAATAACGTTTATGAAAGGCGTGCCTGACTGGGAATGGATGATCGGTGTAGGTACATATCTCAAAGATATAAAGGATATTACGGATGCTAATAAAGCATTATTGAAAAAAATCTCAAATCTCAAACAATTGAAATATTTATTCTATTTCTGGCTATTTTGGCTATGTTAATAATTATTACAAATAAATTGTCAAAAAGGATCAGGGGTTATTCGATGATTTCGGTGCATTTTTAGATAATAGCATTTTAAAATACCAACAAAGTGACAATAAACAATTTGTTCTTAAGGAATTTCAAATTCTCGCGGATTATACTAATAAAATCCTGGAAGAGCGCAAGCGGATGGAAAAGGCGCTTAAAGAAAGCTAAGAGAAATATCGGCTTATGGTGGAGATTTCCGGAGATGGTATCGTAATTAGCCAGAAAGATAAGTTTATTTTTGTCAATGACGCCTTTGCAAAAATGTTGGGCTACGATAAAGACGACCTTGTTTACAGAAATTATAAGGAAGTATATACCGAAAAAGCCGTCAATAAACTCAAAGAACGTGAAAGGCAACGCAATAAAGGGCAAAAAGTCTCAAACCGCTATGAAACAGTGTTAAAAAAGAAAGACGGAACCGAAATAGATGTTGAAACTCATGTCGCCATCATTGAATACAAAGGCGCTAAAGCAACCTTTGCGGTTATCCGGGACATTACAAAGCAGAAAGAGATAATTAAAAAGCTACAAAAATCAGCGGAACAGACCGGGGACTTAAAAGATTTTATTCCCATCTGTGCCGGGTGTAACAAGATCCGTGATGATGAAAAGGAAGGCAAACCATGGGTTTCACCGCTTGAATATATGGCTAAGCGCTCACCGGATATTAAATTTTCACATGGTATGTGCCCCGATTGTATGGCAAAATGGTATCCTGATTATGTTAATGTAATGGATATTAAGAAACGTGATAAAGACATAGACCAATAAAACGTTTGGGATCTCTCGTGATAGGGCAGTCGGAGAATACTTTGTGGAAAGGTTAAGGTTAAGAGAGGAATCAGTTAAAGTTTAGAGATGATTTAAGTGAGTGATCATGTATTATAATCAAATCGAACTTAACAAGGGGTGCATATGATTGATTTATTAATTCAGGTTGTTGACGATGAACCTGAGATTAGGACAATTCTCAAAGACCTGCTGGAGAGCAATGGCTATGATGTAATAGTGGCTGAAAATGGCCTGGAAGCGATTCAGCTTTACAAGGAACATCTGCCGGGAATAATTCTATCGGACATTAAGATGCCTGATATAACAGGTATTGAATTATTAAAACAGATCAAATCTGTTAATCCCGAAGCTGTTGTGATCTTAATGACCGGTCATTCTTCTATTGAGAATGCGGTGGAGGCAATAAAAAGTGGTGCTGAGGATTATCTTCTTAAACCTTTAGACTACTATGATATTCTGAATAAGATTAATCATATTTGTAAACGCCAGGAACTGAAAATTAACAATGAGATACTACGCCAGGAGATGTTGCGTCATAAAACGGTCCAGATCGTTGGCAAATCAAGGAGTATACTCAAAGTTAAAAAAGAGATCAGACAGGTGGCAGGCTCCGACATCCCGGTCCTGATCATGGGCGATACCGGTACAGGCAAAGAACTTGTTGCACGTGCAATACATGATCAAAGCGCTCGTAAGAATCAACCCTATGTTGCCATTAACTGTGCCGCCATTCCTTCAGATTTATTGGAAAGTGAGCTGTTTGGACATGAAAGAGGCGCTTTTTCAGGGGCTGTCGCTCGTAAATATGGCTTATTTGAGGTTGCTGATAAAGGCACGATCCTTTTAGATGAGATCGGAGAGATGTCGGTTGAATTACAGTCAAAGATTCTTAGAACAATTGAAACAAAACAATTCCGACGATTAGGTGCAGGAAAGGAAGTTGTATCTGACTTCAGAGTGATTTCTTCAACTAATCGAAATCTCAAACAGATGATAACCGAGGGAAAATTTCGCGAAGACTTGTTCTATCGTCTCACTCCTTTTATCATTGAAGTTTCGCCGCTGCGGGATCGAAAATCCGATATTCCGCTCCTGGTGGACTTTTTTAGTGTGAAAAAGGGACGACATGATGCCAGTAGTGAAAAACAGAGCGAATTTATTGAAGCCTTGAAAAGCTACCCCTGGCCGGGAAATATTCGAGAACTCCAGAATGCACTGGAGAGAGTATTTCTTTTAGCAGGGGATAGGGTGCCATCTGTTAATCATCTTCCCCCTGAGATTCAAAATATATATTATCGGCAGGACAACATGCTAAAATATGGCTCTGGTACGCCGACACTTTCTGAGATTGAGCGGAATTATATTTTAAAATTATATCATGAATTGGGTGACAATAAAACTCTGACAGCTGAAAAATTGGGGATAAGCTTAAGATCATTGTACAACAGACTCAAACAATACGATATTCTCAATTAGGGCTATCAAGGCGAAAAGCCATCAAAACTTAATCTCAAAATACACCTCTTAAACAAGCCTGTTTAATAGTGCAATAATTGCATTTTATACCATGCAAATATTGCAATATTGTTTTAAACAGGCTCTTGTTTGTATTCGTATAACATCTATATAAACATCATCTTGCATCGCATTTAGTGCTTTGGTATGAACTTTGGCTAATAACAGGGTGAGATGTCAAAGAATACTAAAAAGCAAGCAGATGAAATGACCAGATTAAGTTATGAAAAAACAACCCCCGGAGCCATCAAGAATGGAAAGGGAGAGTTTTTTCACTTCCTGACAGATACTAAAACTTTAGCGGTGGTTGGTAATCTGATAAAAGGCAATGTCTCATCTGCTCCGAATGAGGAGACAAGATCATGAAACGAATTAGCCTGTTATTGATTGTCATATTTGTAATGGTAGAATCTCTTTTTTCGCAGGAATATTTAAAATGGCGTTGGTCGGATCAACCAATTATGCAGATGCCTGACGCTTCATTTTTGCATATGGTTGGAAGTGCATATTTAGCTGAAACATTAAGCAAAAGGATGCATCCGCTAAAGGCTGATCTGTTAACTTTATCACTTGGTATAGCCTGGGAAATCAAAGATGGGCTCATTCCTTATGAGGAAGCAGGATATTTGGGGGCAGAAGGATTTTCTGTGAATGATCTTAAGATGGATATAATAGGAATAATCATGAATCGTTTAGGAGGATATCTTTTAAAGCGAGGCTCAGGGAATTACGGAAGTAAATATTTCTCTTTTAATTGGAAGAAAGACCGGAACGCTGTCGCCACCCTGTCAGTGAATTTCTGACACTAAAAAAAGGAGGTCAAATTTGATCTCCTTTTTTTATTTCACCGGATTTCCTGAGAAGTATCAGACAGAAGCAGTTGAAAAAATCAACGGGTTTTTGTCTTTTTTTAAATTTAAATATAAATTCCGGCTTTATCGATGATATTGGCTATCCTCCCGTAAAATGTGATAGAGGAACATTTCTAACTTTAACAAAAAATGGATGCAACTACATAATTTTCAAAACAGATAAGATCGGAGGTAAAAATGGAAAAGTTAGCTCGTATCCTTTTGGCGGAAGATAGTAAAAATGAAATTGAACTTACTCTAAACGCTCTGGAGGAAATTAACCTGGCTAACGAAGTCTTTGTGGTGCATGACGGAGAGGAAGCTTTGAATTATCTCTATTATCGCGGCGAATATGCCGACCGCCCTAACGGCAATCCTGCTGTTATCTTGCTTGATCTCAAAATGCCGAAAGTTGACGGATTGGAAGTGCTACGTGAGATCAAACAGGATGAAAATTTAAAAACTATTACGGTAGTAGTATTGACATCTTCACGAATGGAATCGGACCTGATGAAAAGTTATGAACTGGACGTTAATGCGTATATTGTGAAACCGGTGAATTTCCAAGAATTTGTAAAATCGGTCAAGGAATTAGGCGCATTCTGGGCGATTTTGAATGAAGCACCTTCAGGTTCGGTTAGTAAAATGATTAAATAGTTTATCATTGATTGAAAATGGCAAAGTTTTATTCTTTTTAACAACAAGGTAGCTTCTCATGAAAAAACTAAAAATTCTCTATCTTGAAGATAATGTGACTGATTTTGAACTTGTCCAGGCTATTCTGGAAAAGGAACAGCTGTTGGAAAATATTGAAAGAGTAGAAACCCGGCAGCAGTTTCAGAATACCATGGAAAATAATGATTATGATATTATCCTGTCGGATTACAGCCTGCCTGCATTTGATGGTTTATCCGCTTTGAAGATCACGCAGGAAAAATCTCCATTTACCCCTTTTATCATCCTGTCCGGCACATTGAGTGAAGAATTAGCTATCGACACTTTTAAGTATGGGCGCTACCGATTATGTGTTGAAACAGCGTATAAGCCGTCTTATTCCCGCAATCCACCGAGCCGTTGAAGAAGCCGAGTAAAAGAGCAAACTCAAGCAAGCGGAGGAAGCGCTAAAAGAAAGCGAAAAACGGTTCAAAAAACTTTCAAACCTTACTTTCGAGGGGATACTGATTCACGATAAAGGCGTGACTATCGATGTAAACGAATCGCTCACAAGGTTATTGGGCTATACAAGAGGAGAAATGATTGGCAAGAATGTAATAACGCTATGTGTGCCGCGGGAGTATCACGCAAAAATAAAAGAGAAAATTGTTAAACATAGTGCGAAACCTTATGAGGTAATGGCGAGGAAAAAGGATGGAACTCTATTTCCAGTTGAGATCGAAGCAAGAAACGTAAAAGATAAAGATGGAAAAATCCGGGTAACAGCAATAAAGGATATCACAGAGCGCAAGCAGGCTGAGGAAGAAGCTCGAAAGATGCATCAGAACTTAGTCAAAGCTCAAAAAAAATTAAAGCGGGCATATGAAGGTGAGAAACAGCTTAGAGATAAATTAATTCAATCCGAGAAGCTGGCGTCTTTGGGGCAGATGGGCGCCAAGATAGCTCATGAGATCAATAATCCGCTTACAGTTGTCAGCAGCAGGGCAGAGATGGGGATGGATATGGATACCAGTGAGAAAGTAAAAAAGTCAATCAGTACCATTTTTAAAGAGGCACAGAGAATTAAAGACATCACTTCTACTTTTATGAATCTTTCCAAACCTAAATTGCCGAAAGAGGAGTTGCTGGATTTGAATGAAGTTGTGGAAGAATGTGTTGAAGACCTTAAAACAACCGGAATTATTAAACATTATAAAGTGAATAAAAATTTACAGTCAGATCTTCCGGAAATTACCGGA
>DAOVQH010000270.1 GCA_030628755.1 Candidatus Cloacimonadota bacterium
AGCATTGACGATAAAATAATAATTGTAAATTACTGTCAACTGGATGAGAAGGAAATCAAAGATCATATACCAAAAGTAATAGTTATCGAAGATAAAAAAAATCTTAAGTTCACAGAGGTATAATTGAAACCGATCCTGGTTAATACAGTCAGTGAAATGGCAACGATTAGCAGGGAAATCAAAGCTTCTATCGGATTTGTTCCAACAATGGGCTACTTACATGAAGGTCATCTAAGCCTGGTTAGAGCTGCAAGAAAAGAAACTGATGTTGTTGTGGTCAGTATCTTTGTAAATCCTTCTCAATTCAGTCCAAATGAGGATCTGGACAAATATCCCAGGGATATCGATAGAGATATTAGGCTACTTTCTGAACTGAATGTCGATTACATTTTCTTACCAACAGAAAATGAGATCTATCCTGATGATTATAAAACCTGGGTTAATGTAGAAAAAATTACCCAGATCTTATGCGGTAAATCCAGACCAACACACTTCAGGGGGGTTACTACAATTGTTGCAAAACTTTTAAATATCGTTGACCCCGATTTTATGTTTATGGGAGAAAAAGATTTCCAGCAAATGGTTGTTTTGAAACAAATGGCAAAAGACCTGAATTTCAGAACGAAAATTATCGGATGTCCTATCATACGTGAAAAAGATGGTCTCGCTATGAGTTCCAGGAATAAATATCTATCTAAACAAGGAAGAAAAAATGCTCTCTGCCTTCAAAAATCACTTCTGCTGGCTCAAAAAAGATTCAATGAGAAAGTATTTACTTCAAATAAAATAATCGCTGAGATGGCAAATTTAATAGAAAATAACAAAGGTGTTGTTGATTATATTGAAATTGTTGATTCATATACACTTGAACATCTTTCCGAATTGAAAAAAGGATGCAGGATCTTGGTTGCTGCAATAATTGAAAATACAAGGTTGATAGATAATATAGAAATAACATAAACAGGTTATAAAATGGAGAAAGTGAATATCCTTATAGTTGGTGCAGGTGTTATAGGACTTTCGATCGCCAGAGCTCTTTCTGAGGAATTTGAAGATGTGGTTGTTGTTGAGAAGGAAGAATCCTTTGGAAGACATACCAGCAGTAGAAATAGCGAGGTTATACATTCAGGGATTTACTATCCTCAGAATACGTTAAAAGCAAAATTATGCGTGCGGGGAATAGAACTCATTTATGATTTTTGTGAAAAAAATGGAGTACCTTTTCAGAATTGTGGAAAACTAATAGTTGCTTCAAACGAAGAAGAATTGACTGAATTATACAAACTTAAGGAAAATGGCGAAAAAAATAATGTGAAAGGACTTGAAATTATTGATGAAATCGAATGTAGAGAACTTGAACCGCAAATCAGAGTCATAAAAGCATTAAAAGTAAATTCTACGGGTATCTTTGATACACACAAATTCATGCAGAAATTAGAGAAAGAAGCAGAAAGCAATGATGCCTTTATCGTTTATGATATGGAAGTAATTTCTATTAAAAAAAATGAGAATAAATATATAGTTAATTTTACAAATGGAGAAATCTTTGAAGTGAATACACTAATAAACAGTGCAGGATTATTCTCCGATAAAATAGCTGAAATGGTCGGAATCGACATGCAAAATGCAAACCTGCAACTTCACTGGTGCAAAGGTGAGTATTACAAAACAACTAAAGTTAAAGATATTAAACGTTTGATTTATCCTCTTCCAGATCCAAAAGGAATTTCACTTGGAATCCATCTCACTATTAATTTAAATGAAGAAGCACGGTTTGGTCCTAATGCATATTATGTTAACGAATTAAATTACTCAATGGATGAAACACATAAAGATGCCTTTTATGATTCAATAATTAAATATATAAAAATTGATAAAGAGCATTTAAGTCTGGATGATTGCGGGATTCGTCCGAAACTACAGGGTCCTGATGATGATTTCAGGGATTTCTATATTAAAGAAGAGTCTGAGAAAGGGTTTCCTAACTTTATAAATTTGATAGGAATAGATTCACCAGGTTTGACATGTTCCCTAGCAATTGCTGAAGAAGTGAAAAGGATATTGAACCGCAAATGAACGCGAATGAATGTAGATGAATATGAATTAACGTAAATATTTCTTTTCCTTAATTTAGATGTTGCAGAAAAGGAAGAATTTTGACTGAGCTATTAGAAAAAGAACTAGTATACAAAATCGTCGGATGTGCAATTTCCATACATAATAAAATCGGTCATGGCTTTAGAGAAAAAACATATGAAAAAGCAATATGTGTGGAATTTGAAGACCAAAATCTATCGTATTCACAGCAAATGAGTTATCCGATTTATTATAAAAATCATAAAGTAGATGAATTTATACCTGATCTGGTTGTTGAAAATAAAGTAATAGTTGAAGCAAAAACAGTCCATAATTGATGAACATAGAGGTCAATTGATAAATTATTTAAGAGTTTCAGGAATAAAGGTTGGATTAATAATAAATTTTAAACATCCGAAAATACAATGGGAAAGAATCGTATTAGAAAAAGCAAGATAATAGTTCGCAGTAAATTAGCAAATATTAGCGTCCATTAGCTGATAATATTAGCGTTTATTGGTGGTAAATAAATTAACGGATGGAGTTTATATATGCAATTTTCCGAAAAGTTTTTATATCATATCTGGGATGCCCAGCATCTGAAAGACAAACTGAAAACAGTATCTGGCAAACCCGTGAAAATCATGTTCCAGGGTCGCTGGAATACTGACGCAGGACCTGATTTCAAAGATGCGATTATTGATATTGAAGGTAATGTTAACAGAGGAGATGTAGAGATCGATAGACAAACCTATGATTGGATATCACACAATCACAACGAGAATATACAATTCAATAAGGTTATACTCCACGTTATATATAAACACAATGGTAAATATCCTTTTACCATCAACGAGAACGGTGATAAGATAGAAATTCTTGAATTGAAAGATTTCCTTAATACAGATATTGCCAAACTTTTAAAACGATATTCAGATAAAGTTTTCAAAGGGGAAGATAAATTCTGTAATTTTTTTACCAGCATAAGTTCAGATGAAACCGGATTAATTTTAACAAAATTAGGAATAGAACGATTTGAGAAAAAGAACAAAAGATTCTCTGCTGAACATTATTTTGCTGATTTTGACCAACTTATTCTGCAAGGGCTTTTCGAAGCTTTGGGGTACAGCAAAAATAAATACCAGATGCTTCAACTTGCACTTAGATTCCCTTTCTCAAAACTAAAAGAATTTTATAGGAAAGGACTTTCCAAAGATGAATTGATAGCTATCTGGCTTTGCAGTACAGATCTGATAAACAATCTTCCAGCAACATTTCCAACTGAACTTAAAACCAAATGGCAGGAAAAGTATAATAAACAGAAATATACAACTGAATTTTTAGATATAAACTGGCAGTTATTTCGCATTCGACCGGTTAATCATCCTGCAATTCGAATTTTGCAGATTGTAGACCTTGTTTATGATAATTTTGAGTCTTCTTTATTTAATAACATTTTAAGACTGTTTTCTTTTAAAGCAGAGACCTTCAATATAAAAGATTTTAGAAAAAAGCTGTACTCAACATTTCAAATAAAATCCGAGCTCCTTCCGGAAAAATACACTCTTGGAAAAACCCGGATCGATACAATTCTTATAAATATCATCCTTCCATTGGTTGTGATTTATTCTCGCGAGAAGAGTTATAAAGAACTCGAACATGCCACCATGAAGGTTTATA
>DAOVQH010000316.1 GCA_030628755.1 Candidatus Cloacimonadota bacterium
AATAAAAAAAAATCGAAAATTATTATTTCCACAAATACTAAAAATCTTCAGGAACAACTATTTTATAAATATCTTCCCACAGTGAAAGATTGTGTTAAGCTGCCATTTAAAGCCACATTGCTCAAAGGTAGAAGAAACTATATCTGTGAAAAGAAATGGTTGGAAACCACTCTTGATCTTGAGCGGATGCTCACATATAATGAAATCCGTGCTTATATGAACCTGATAGTCTGGAAAGAATTCACAAAAACCGGAGATATCTCGGAAAACAGTTCCTTTGATGTTAGCAGGAATGCAAGTGTGTGGAAAAAAGTGTCTTCAGATACATTCTTATGTCGAGGAAGAAGATGCCCTCATTATAAAAGCTGCTTCCTGATGGATGTTCGTAAAAAAGCTGAGGACTCGAATCTTGTAATAATTAATCATCACCTTATGCTGGCAGATATGCAAACGGATAATGCAACTCTGGGTGAGTATGAATATCTAATCGTTGATGAAGCCCATAATTTACCGCACATTGCACCTGCTGAACTTGGGTTGGGATTTTCTTATGCTGACTTTAATAATTTCTTTTCCCAGCTTTATTCTGTGAGAAAAAAGTTCCAATCTGGTATTTTGGTCGGACTGAAAACTGCTGCAGTAAAAAGTGATTTTGATCAAAAGTCTTATTTTATTTCCAAGATTGAGGAGACAATAAAGCTTCTGGAGGAGAATAAAGGAATTTTTACTGAGTTCTTCAAAAAAGTTGGAGACCTTGTCGATGACCAGGGCGATTATGGAAAGCTCAGGATCAAGAATGTAGAAGATCACGAGTTTATAACAGAATATTTGAGCAAGATAATTCTATTCTGGCAGGAACTTTCAAAGAGCTTTATGCCTATCTTGGAAACACTTTCAAAGGTTAACAAACAAAGATTTATAGATCATAAGAAACATCTTGAGATACTGGAAGGTGTTCAACAGAGGATAGCCGAATTCTATAATGGTTTAATTGCACTCTACAATCCTGACTTGAAGGATTATGCTTTTTGGCTAGAAAGCTTTCAAACCAATGATGATAAATATCCTTCAGGAATTTTAAATTACTGTCCATTAAATATTAACCAGATTTTGAATGATAAACTTTATAAAAAAAAGAAGACAATAATATTTACATCCGCAACTATTGCTATTCGTGATAAATTCAAGTATTTTGCCAGCAGGATGGGTCTTGATCTTCTGGAAGAGGGATTTGTACAGGAACTTGTTGTACAATCACCATTTGACTATCAGAAGCAAACACTTGTAATCGTTGCAGGTTTTTTACCGGATCCTAAAGATAAGTTCTTCTCTGCTCAAAGTATTGAAATAATCAAAAATGCTGTTGAAATTTCCCGGGCTGGAACAATGGTCCTTTTTACTGCATATAAGAATTTGAACGAAGTTTATGAGGGTTTAAGTGAATCTTTATATAATCAGGACACAATACTTTTAGCTCAAGGAAAAGGTGTCGGACGTTCTGTAATGCTGAAAGAATTTCGCAAGCACAGGAGTTCAGTTTTACTGGGAACAAATTCTTTCTGGGAAGGTGTGGATGTGCCGGGTGAATCTCTTGAACTTTTAATTTTGTATAAACTTCCATTCATGGTTCCAACTGAACCGATAGTAGAAGCATTCCTGGAAAAGCTCGAAGCTGAAGGAAAAGACAGCTTTATGCACTATATGCTTCCTAATGCTCTTTTGAGATACAGGCAGGGATTTGGCAGGCTGATTCGCCATAAAACAGATAGGGGTGTCGTACTGGTGTTGGATAATAGAATTCTAACTAAACATTACGGGAGATTCTTTAAAGATACAATCCCGGCAAGAACAAATATTCCAATGACTGCAATCGAGATACAAGACTATCTAAGTAAGTGGTTTAAGAAGTTGTGACCATTACAGCAGCAAATTATTAGATAGATGAAATCTTCGGTAATACTTGAAATAATATATAAGAAATTACTTAAGGCTTTTCATCATCGCAACTGGTGGCCCGGAGATACTGCTGATGAGATCATCATTGGTGCTATTCTCACCCAGAATGTATCGTGGAACAACGTTGAAAAAGCTATCGAAAATCTGAAACAACATAACCTCTGTACTATCGAACAAATTCACCATTCCAATATGGAAAAGATTACACCTCACATCCGCTCAACATTCTATTTCAATGAGAAAGCAAAGAAACTAAAAAATTTTACCGAGTTTCTTTATACACATTATAATGGTGATGTCTGCAAGATGTTCCAAACTACAACCTGGACTTTACGTAAACAGTTACTTCAAATCAAAGGGATAGGCGAAGAAACAGCAGATTCCATTCTGCTTTATGCAGGAGAGAAGCCTGTTTTTGTGATCGATGCCTATACAAAGCGTATTTTCAGCAGGATAGGGTTAACGAAACCGGATTGGAGTTATACAGAATATCAACAGTTCTTTATGGAAAACCTTCCTGAAGATATTGGTTTGTATAATGATTTTCATGCTCAGATTGTAAATTTAGGAAAAAGCATTTGTAGAATAAAACCGTTGTGTGATGAATGTCCGTTAAATAATTTCTGTGAAAAGAAATTAATTTATTTGACGAAATAAAATTATTTAAAGTAGGTGTTTAGTATAAGAAAATTTGTTAAAGAGAGAAAAACTTATTATTATGCAAGATAAAACATATACAGTTAAAGATTTACCCATTGAGGAACGACCAAGAGAAAGGTTGCAAAAAGTTGGTGTAGATAATCTTTCTACCCAGGAATTATTAGCTTTAATAATTGAAAAAGGTGGT
>DAOVQH010000179.1 GCA_030628755.1 Candidatus Cloacimonadota bacterium
AATAGTTATATATAACGCCTTTGCAATATAATTTGAAGATTCAGCAGGCAAACTATCTATTTCATCTTTATACATTTTAAATAGAATTGCACCAACACTAACTGTTTTTGTATCGATGTAAGTATCTGCATCAGGAATAAGACCATTTTCCGGATGGTGATCGATGGCTATTATCTTTTTGGCAGTTGGAATAAGAGGAGCACAAATTCCAATTCGTTCCTCTTCATGACAATCAAGGATAATCAAGAGATCATACCGTAAATGTTCGGAAAAAACAATTGTTCTTTCCGAGCCCTGCAAAAAATCATAAACTGCAAGAGCAGGTTCTTCCAGAACTATATCAGCTTTAATACCCTTGTTAACAAGAAGTTCCCGCAATACCAATGATGCACAAAATCCATCACCATCGGGATTTTTGTGAGTTACAATTCCAATAGACGGATATTTCTTAATTGAATCATCTAATATTCTCTTTATCTCAGATAATTGATTAATTATCATTCTTTTCCCTTATTCTCTGACTCAGCATGAATTTTTGCAAAAAGTTCATCCAAATGTCTGGCTTTTTCTTCAACTTTATCACAATTAAATACAAGCTCAGGGATGACCCTCATGAATTTTGCACAAGCAATCTCATTCTTAATAAAGCCCGAACTTTTCTGAAGAGATTGCAGAACTTCATTGCTGTCTACTTTACTTAGATGAGTGAAATATATCCTGGCATGTGACAGGTCATTTGAAAGTGTAACCTGCGTTATTGTAATCATATTAAGATTTTTATCTCGAAGTTTGAAATTAATTGTATTACTGATTATTTTTAGAAGTTCACTTTCCAATCTTTGAATGCGAATTCGAGCCATAAGAAATCCTTTCTGAATTTACCGATCAGGTTTTTTTTATAGAATAATTATTTTTTAACTTTTCTGGCAACTTCTTCAACAATGAAATTCTCTATTATGTCGCCTTCCTTGATATCATTATATCCTTCAATACCGATACCACATTCTATTCCGGCTTTCACTTCTTCAACGTCGTCTGCATAATGTTTTAGTGAAGAGAGTTTACCCTCGTGAATCATGATATCATTTCTATAGAGACGGACTTTCCCGGTATTCCTGATTACACCTTTTTCTACAGAAACACCAGCAATCGTTCCAATATCTTTGATTTTAAAGATTTGTTTAATAAGAGCAGAGCCAAGAAATTTTTCGTGATACTCAGGAGCTAGAAGTCCCTGCATGGCAAGTTCAATATCTTCAATAGCTTCATAGATGACTTGATAAAGTTTAATTTCAACATTTTCCTCTTCTGCAAGCTTCTTGGCAATATTGGTAGCTCTTACATGGAAACCAATTACAATGGCCTTGGAAGCTGCAGCAAGGTTTATATCCGCTTCATTAATGCCACCAACTGCTTTATGAATTATATTTACAATAACCTCGTCTGTACTTAATTTTTGGAAGGAATCACAAAGAGCTTCGATTGAACCATCTGTATCACCTTTAACAACGAGTTTAATCTCCGACATCTCGTGTTCTTTAATCTTCTGGAAAAGGTTATCGAGACTGGTCTTTGTCTGGAATTTTTCTCTTTCCCTGCGGATAGTCATTCTTTCAGTACTGATCTGTCTTGCTGTTTTTTCATTTTCTACCTTATTCAATATATCCCCAGCTTTAGGAACATCATTTAAACCATATATAACGGCAATATCGGAAGGATGAAGTTCGGTCATTTCATTTTCACGTTCATTTTCCATTTTTCTTATATGACCAAAGGTAGCACCACATACAACACTATCACCTTTTTTTAAGATTCCTTCCTGAAGCATGATAGTTGCAATTGTTCCCATTCGCTGATCCTTCATTGATTCAATAACAACACCCCTTCCGGAAATCTCATAAGGAGCTTTAAGTTCCTGTATTTCGGAAGAGAGTATAATTGTCTCAAGAAGTTCATTAATACCTTCACCTGTTTTTGCTGAACATTGAACCCAGAGAACTTCTCCCCCATAACCTTCCAACCTGATATTCTGAGTCATAAGATCATTAATAGTTTTGTCTACATTTGCATCTTTCAAATCTATTTTATTAATTGCAACGATAATTGGAACTCCTGCAGCTTTGGCATGGTCAATAGCTTCAACAGTCTGTTTTTTCACACTTTCATTAGCTGCAACCACAATGACAGCTATATCAGTTACATTAGCACCTCGAGCTCTCATGGCAGCAAAAGCTTCATGACCTGGTGTATCGAGGAAGGTTATTTTTTTACCTTCATGATTTACCTGATATGCACCAATATGCTGAGTTATTCCTCCGGCTTCCCCAGCAATGACATTTGTAGAACGAATCCTATCTAAAATCGCAGTTTTACCATGATCAACATGTCCCATAATAGTAACAATGGGAGGTCTTACCTTAGTTTCTACAGCACCTTTTTCAGAAACTTTTTCCTCAAGGATATCAGTTCCATATTCTTCTCTAAATTCCACATCGAATTCAAACTCATCACATATCATCTCCAGAGATTCTTTATCCAATCTTTGATTTATGGTCACCATCTGTCCCATCATAAAGAATTTAGAAATAATATCCGTTGCAGAAACACCCATTAATTTTGCTAATTCACTCACAGAAGTAAATTCACTAATAGCGATTTTAGTGTCGACTTCTAGCTGTTCTTTTTCTTCTTTTTTATATTTTTTCTTTTTCTCTGTAGTGCTTAAAGTCCGTTTAATACTCTTTGAAATTTCAGCTTCCTCTAATTCAGTAGGTTCAAACTTCTTCTTTCTACCACCCTTTTTAAAGCTCTTAATCTTAGCCTGTAGATGTTTATTTTTTTCCTCGTATTCCTTCTTTTTCTTTTTTTCATCCCTGAATCTCGTCTCTCCGGAAATCTTAAGTTGTGCAGGGGGAGCTTCTCTTGTTTTATATTCTTGTGAAGGTTTATATACTGGTTTAGCTCCTCTGATCTCAGTTTTTTTTATTTGCTTTTCAACAAATACAGGTATTTCTTCTTTCCGTGCTTTCTCAATTCTTTCAGCCTTGGCTTTTTCTTCTTCTTTTCTCTTTTTATCTGCTAAGATTATTTTTTTATGATAAATTTTTCTATCCTGTTGTCGCTGTTTAACTGCTGCTACTTCTTCACTGAATTTTGCACGTATCTTTTCAATAACATCATCCTCTACAGGACTCATGTGACTTTTAACCGTAATTCCCATATCACCTAGATGCTTTTTCAAAGCTGCTGTAGAAATTTTGAATTCTTTAGCTAATTGATGTACTCGTATCGGCATAATTCCCCCAGCTATACGATCAACCTGATAATCCCTTTAGCAAAATTGTGGTCTTCAATACTGATAATTCCAACATCTCGAGTTTTAAACGATTCGCCAAATAATTTTTTAGTTCCAATCTCCATGACCTTTGTATTATTAGCATGCGTCATATTGATAAGTTTACTTTTTGAATTCTCAGCGAGGTCGGAAACATATAGAACAAGTCTTGACTTGCCCTTGAAGCAAGATTTTTCACAAGCATCAAAGCCAAATTGCAGTTTACATGCCTTCCTGGCTAAATGCAATAAGTTTATAATTTTCCCTTCCATTTCCAACCTAACCATTTTTTTTAATATGTTTTTGTAACCATTTATCTAATTTTTCCATACAATCATTGTCATCGCACACATAATATCCACGAGCTGTAATTTTTCTTTTCAGATCGAAAACTATCTCAGAATCCAGAATAGCAAAACGGATCAATTTATACTGCTCCTTTTTCTTTTTACAAATCACGCAGGTTCGCTCTGGAACATGACCTGCTTTTGACGACTTTTTTGGCATTAGAAATACTTTGATGATTCCTTGATTTTAGCTGCTGTTTTCTTCCCGAGACCTTCCAGATGACACAATTCATCAATGCTTGCTTCATATATATCCTGAACAGATGTATAACCGTGGGTTTTGAGAACTTCAGCAACCTTTGAAGTTACACCATCAAGATCACTTACGTGACTGGTGATCCTTCTTTCTTCAGATATCTTTTCTTCAAATTCTTCCTCGGTGTAGATATCCAGTTTGAAATCTGTTAATTTTGCTGCTAATTTAACATTTTTACCTTTTTTCCCGATAGCAAGATTTTTATTTTCTTCATTAACTATAATACGGGCAAATTTCCCTCTCTCTGCAAGATAAACCTTTTCTACTAGATCCGGACCAATAGCATTTGCTATAAGCTGTTCCGATGAATCGTCCCATAAAACAATATCGATCAACTCCCCATTTAATTCATTCCTAATGGACTCAATACGAACACCATGCGGACCGAGACATGCTGCTGTAGCATCAATGTTTTCATCCTTTGAATGAACTGAAACTTTGGTTCTAATCCCTGGTTCTCTAACAATCTTCTTAATTTCAATATCACTAGAATTTATTTCCGGGATCTCAGATTCAAATATCTTCTTTACAAATTCAGGACGGGTACGAGATAAAATTACAATCACATCATTTTTTCTTTTACGAATATTGACCACATAAGCCCGAATCATATCCCCAACTTTATAAAATTCATCTTCGATTTGTTCATCTTTAGGTAAAAGAGCATCAGCATAACCAATGTCTACAAGATAGCCATTATAATCGTCTTTTCTTATTTTACCTGAAATTAATTGATGTTTCTGATTTTCATAATCGAACATTATTCTGTCTTCTTCCAACATTCTTATGCGTTCAAGAATAGCCTTTCGAGCATTTCTAATAACCTTTGGTTCAAATTCTGAAATGGATATTTCTACCGGGATCTTGTCACCAAGTTCGAGTTTTTCATCCAACTGCTGTGCTTCTTCCAAAGAGATTTCTCCTAAGGACATATCACGTTCAACAACGATTCTTTTAAATTTCGCAACAACCCAATTGGTATCGAAGTCAGCTTCTATTTCCAATTCATTTTCATTCAATAATTTTTTCGAAATAGCCTGATACAAGCCATCTCTAATAATCTCAGTTAGTTTGTCCTTATCAAGCTGCTTTAAAGCTGCAAGTTCGGAAAGAGAAGACATTAAATTTGCACTCATCATTTCTCCTTTTTCAGTCTATTTCTTATAATCAAAATAAGTTTGAGCTTTTTTAATTTTTGAAAATGGAATTTCCTCGAACCCATCATCAGATTCAATTTTTATAATATCCTGAAGAACTTCCTTCAAAGTTCCGATCTTAGTTAGGTTTTTCTCATTATGGCTAAAAGTAACCTTTACTTTCTCACCAATAGCACTCAGATAATGCTTTTTCAATTTCAGTTCTCTTTCCAAACCAGGTGAGGAAACTTCAAGGAAATACCTTTTCTCAACGAAGTCCTGCTCTTCAAGGATATCCGAGATAGTTCTACTAACTTTCTGACATTCACCTACAGATACTCCATTCACTTTTGAAATATAAATGACAATAATAAGTCCTTTTGCAGCATGTTTCAATTCAATATCATAAAGTGCCACATTATGCTGCAAACAGGCATCTTTTGCTATCTTTTCAATTCTCTCAAGCATCATCCTTACCTACAAGTTTATTCCCAATAAGCGATTGAACCACTGAGAATCAGTGGCAACGCTTTTTTACCAAAAAAATGCTGACTTTTTGTGTCAGCTGAATTTTATGTACCTTGCTTTTTTAAAAGCAGACTTAGAAAAAAAATCCCCAACTTTCTGTC
>DAOVQH010000162.1 GCA_030628755.1 Candidatus Cloacimonadota bacterium
AGCAGAATATTGAAGACATCGTGGTGAGCTTTCTCGACCTCATCCAAAAGGATGATGCTGTAAGGCTTTCTACGAACAGCTTCCGTTAAGTGACCGCCTTCTTCGTAACCTACATAACCCGGAGGAGCACCAATTAACCTGGCAACAGAATGCTTTTCCATAAACTCGCTCATATCGATACGGATAATGGCTTTTTTTGTATCGAAGAGAAATTCTGCCAAGGCTTTTGCCAACTCGGTCTTCCCCACACCGGTAGGTCCCATAAATAAAAATGAACCTATTGGTTTTTCTGAATCAGCCAATCCGCTGCGGGAACGGCGGATCGCATTGGAGAGAGCAGTAATTCCTTCCTTCTGTCCGATAACTCTTTTTGAGAGAACTTCCTCCATTTTCACAAGTTTCTGCAGTTCGCTCTGCATTAGTTTGGAAACAGGGATTCCAGTCCATTTTGCCACAACTTCTGCTATCATTTCTTCATCGATCTGTTCTTTGAGAAGCTGTTGATCTTTGGGAATTTCCTGCATTTTAGTTTTGAGTTCTTCCAATTTCTTTTGCTTTTCTACCAAAACGCCGTACTTCAATTCAGAAACTCTTCCCAGATCTCCTTTTCGTTCAGCAATTTCTGTTTCAGCTTTAACTTTATCTATCTCTTCAGAAAGTTGACTGATCTGCTTGAGAAGGTTCTTTTCATGTTCCCAACGCATTCGAAGTGATGATTGTTGTTCTTTCAAATTAGCCATTTCTTCCTGAATTTTGTTTAATCTTTCTTTGGAAACTTTATCTTTTTCTTTTTTCAGGGAAAGTTTCTCAATCTCGAACTGACGGAGTTTTCGTTCCACCACTTCCAGTTCCTGCGGCATGGAATCAATTTCCATACGCAAACTGGCACAGGCTTCATCCATCAGGTCGATGGCTTTATCGGGCAGGAAGCGATCGGAGATATAGCGGTTGGAAAGTACAGCCGCTGAAACAAGAGCGGTATCGGTTATCTGCACCCCATGATGAACTTCGTATTTATCCTTTATTCCACGCATGATGGAGATGGTTTCTTCAACATCCGGCTCATTTATCATCACAGGTTGAAAACGGCGTTCGAGTGCAGCATCCTTCTCTATGTATTTTCTATATTCATCTATCGTGGTAGCTCCGATACAATGCAGAGTTCCACGTGCTAAAGCGGGTTTAAGCATATTAGATGCATCCACTGCACCTTCGGCAGCACCTGCGCCAACAACTGTGTGGATTTCATCAATGAACAAAATGATCTTCCCTTCTGCTTTTTCTACTTCCTTCAAAACTGCTTTCAGTCGTTCTTCAAATTCACCCCGAAATTTAGCACCTGCTAGAAGAGCTCCCATATCAAGTTCAATTATATCTTTGTGTTTTAGGTTTTCCGGAACATCCAGATCAACAACCCTTCGAGCCAATCCTTCCACGATTGCTGTTTTCCCCACTCCGGGTTCACCGATAAGAACAGGATTATTTTTTCTCCTTCTACTGAGAGTCTGAATGGTTCTGCGGATCTCATCATCACAACCAATTACAGGGTCGAGTTTTCCCAGACGAGCTAGTTTTGTAAGGTTACGAGCATACTTTTCCAAAACCTGATATTTTGCTTCCGGGTTCTGGTCTGTTACTTTCTGGTTACCACGGATTTCTTTCAATGCCATCAGAATTTTATCTTTCGCGATTTGATATTTTTTTATTTCTGATGGTAATTTCCCTTTACTGATAATTGCTATAAGCAGATGCTCCACACTCACATATTCATCCTGAAGATTTTTTGCTTCTTTTTCTGCTTGTGTGAAAACTTCGTTTAATTCTCGAGAGAGAGCTGTTTGATAAACTCCACTTATTTTCGGTTGTTTGTTTAGATAATTTTTCAGAGCATTTTTGATTGCAACCGAATCGATATCCAGTTTTTTCAGTAAGGAGCTGGTAAATCCTTCTTCCTGTTGAATGAGAGCCAGAAGAAGATGAACCGAATTGATTTCCTGGTGACCATATCCTTCTGCAATTTGCCTGGCTCTATCCAATGCATCCTGCGATTTTATGGTAAATCTATTTAAATTCATGAATCCTCCTTTTTTAGCAACGAACCTCCGGTTAAATGAAAAAAAATTAACGGGGTAAACAAAACTAACAATTTCGAACAATATAATTATTTTTTCGCTCGTTCCTAAAGTCATCTTTGGGAACACTTTGTTTATTAAGAAACTCCTGTTTCATTTTAATAAGCTTTTTCAACCGTTCCGAAGGTTTTCAACCGTATTGAAGGTTTTATTAAAAACTATCGTACGAATAAATCTTCTCTATCGCTTTCAGATTTCTGCTACCCTTTTTTACTGCTGGATATCCTATTGGCAATAAACCAACAATCTGGTAATCTTCAGGCAGATTTATCAGTTCTGCCATCTTATCGTGATAAAATGCCCCAATCCAGCAGGATCCCAAACCTAATTCTACAGCTTGTAGAACGATATGTTCACCAGCAATTGCAGCATCGATTATTGGAGCTGTCTGACCACATGTCATAATATAATCCAGATTCGTGCAACAAATGGCAATTGTGATCGGTGCTTCAGTTACGAACTTCTGACCTTTGCAAATATCTGTCAGTTGTCTTCTTTTTTCCTTATCTTTTATCACTACAAAATGCCAGCTTTGTTTGTTACTGGCTGAGGGAGCGAGTCTTGCTGCTTCAAGCAGAATATTAACTTTTTCCTGTTCAACTGGTTTATCTAAAAATTTTCTTACACTGAAACGTTCTTTAATACAATTTAGTAACATTTTCATCTCCTGGATTAAACTTGCAAAATTTTTTAAAATTTGGCAAGTTTCAAATTATCTAAAATTATAATGTTTTTTGACTGCTTCTTTTATATCCCACACACATGAAAGTCCTTGTGGAAATGTAACAAAGTCTCCTTTACCAAATTCTACTTTTTCACCATCTTCTGTTTCAATTACTACTTTTCCTTCCAGTAAAAGACATTCTTCTATACTTTCATAATACCAATCAAATCGTGAAACTTCTTTTTCCCAGATAGGCCAGGTTTTAATTCTTTTTTCCTCAATTTGTTCTTCAGTTAATTTCTCAACTTTAATTTTCATAATTTCCTCCATAAATATAAATTCTTCAAATTTTCAATATCCGCAATACAAAATATAATAATAAGGTACAGATTGTCAACAATAAAAATTAGCACTCTCCTCAAAAGTCTGCTAATTTTTATTTGCGTTTGGAAAATATCGGATTATATTATTTGTGTAAATAAAAAACTGGAGGTGAAAAATGAGACATGCAATAATCAGAAAAGATCGCGAGTTTTATCCGAGAATGTCTTTTTTTGATGATTTTTTTAACCGATTTTTCGATAATGAGTTTATCGAAGACACTCAAAGAATAATGGCTGTCGATATTATTGAACACGATGACAAATACGAAATTCAAGCTAATCTTCCCGGATTCCAGAAAAAGGACATCAAGATTTCTATCAACAATAACGAGCTTGTTATTGAAGCAAACAAAGAAGAAACCAAAGAAGAAAAGAAAGGATCCTACTTCAGATGTGAGCGTTATAAAGGAAGCTACAGACGAGTTCTTACTCTTTCCGACCAGACAGACAAAGAAAAAATCAATGCAAAATTTGAAGATGGTGTTCTAACCCTGGATATTCTAAAAATTGAGCCCCAACCTGTAAAAGAAATCAAAATCGGATAATCTCAACTGGTGAAAAAGCCGTGAAATTTCACGGCTTTTTTTTATTTACAAAGAAAGTCCTGATAATTATTTTGATTCAGATTTAAATATGGAGGACTGAATGAAACGAATTTTAAGAATATTAATTCTTACAGCAATTCTTTTTTCCTCGATAAATCTTTCTGCACAACTTCCGTTAACTAAAGAGGGGAAAAGTCCATTTGTAGAGGTCGTTAAAAACATAAGAGAATCTGTAGTAAATATTCGAGTCGAATTTGAAGTAGAATATGGGCAGCGTGGAAGCCAATTCCCATTTAATGATGAGTTCTTCAAATTCTTTTTCCCGGATTTACCCAAACAGCCGAGAAGTCAGAAATTGGTCTCAATGGGAAGCGGTTTCATATTCAAACAAAATGGCAGGGAGGTTTACATAATAACCAACAATCACGTTGTAGAGCGTGCAGATAAAGGAAATATCATTGTAACTTTAGCTGATAAAGCTAAATACAATGCAGAAATTATCGGATTGGATTCCGAAACCGATTTAGCTGTAATAAAAATTAAAGTAGATAAATATGAGAATATCACTATTGCTCCTTTAGGAAATTCTGATGAAATCGAGATTGGTGATTGGGCAATAGCAATTGGAAATCCTTTCGGGCAATTGGGATTAGAAAGGACAGTTACAGTGGGAGTTATTTCAGCTACAGGAAGAGCAAACCTGTACTTTGGAACAGATTCCCCTATCTATCAAGACTATATTCAAACCGATGCAGCTATAAATCCAGGGAACAGTGGTGGTCCGCTTCTTAATATCGATGGTGAAGTGATAGGCGTTAATGCAGCAATAACCAGCACCAGTGGTGGAAACGTAGGTATTGGTTTTGCCATCCCGGTAAATCTCGCTAAGAAAGTCACAAATGATCTCTTAAAGGAAGGAAAAGTTGTTCGTGCATATATTGGGATACTTCCCCAGGAAATTGATTCTGACCTGAGAGAAAGTTTGAATCTTAAAGAAGTTAAAGGTGTTCTGGTAGCCAAAGTAGAAAAAGATACTCCTGCAGAAGAAGCCGGCCTAAAAAAAGGTGATGTTATTATCAATTTTAATGGTAAAGAAGTCCCAAATGTCGCCAAGTTCAGGATATTAGTGGCAAATAGCAATATTGGCAAGAAGATACCAATAACAGTTATACGGAGAAACAAAGAAAAAACAATCTATGTAACATTGATTCAAAGACCTGATGAACTCTCAAAAGCTGATACTAAGAAAAGTCCAAAAACATCAAATACCTTAGGTTTGGAAGTAGAAGAAGTTGATGGCTCTTTTGCTAAAAGAAACAACATCAAAGAAGAAGAAGGAATCATAATTACAAAAATCTTACCCGATACTCCTGCTGCTGAATCTCAACTAAAAGTGGGAGATATAATTTTAGAAATAAATCAACATGCAATTGAAAGTGTTAGTGATTTTAATTCAGTCATAAAAGATATAAAAAATAATATAGTTTTATTTTATATAAAATCAATTTCAGGAAATTATCAGTTCGTAACTGTGAAGATAAAATAAATCTCTCTATAGAAAAAAGCCTGCTGGATTTTTTTTGCAGGCTTTTTTCATTATGACTTCCGGCTGTTGCCGGAGTTTTGCCTTGCTATTCGGCACAACGCTATGCAGTTTTGCATAGTGGCACTCTGTTGGATAACAGGGCGAACCCCCGTCAGGCAACTGCTGAATAACAGCCTACCACTTATTTTATTAAAGTTCGAAGAATATCTCTTCCTTTATGTGATTTTAACTCCCTCTCCCTTTTCATTGCTGAACTTTTATCTGTAAATTTATCAGTATATATCAATTCCCATGGACGATATTTAACCGTCCATCCCTTCCTCGAAAGTTTGTTATGAGACAATAAACGCTGCTTAAGATCGGCTGTATAACCAATATAAAGTTTATCATATTTCTTTGAATATAAAACATAAACTGTGAACATTTTTACCTCTTTGTAAAAAAGATAAAAGCCTTCAACTTTCGTCAAAGGCTTTCCAATATGGCTCCTGAAGAGGGATTCGAACCCCCGACCTAGTGGTTAACAGCCACCCGCTCTTCCGCTGAGCTATTCAGGAAAAATCTTTACACTTCTATCTTTTGCGGATTCGAACCCCCGTCAGGCAACCGCCTGATAACAGCCACCCGCTCTTCCGCTGAGCTATTCAGGAAAATCTTTACACTTCTATCTTTTGCGGATTCGAACACCCGTCAGGCAGTTGCCTGATAACAGCCACCCGCTCTTCCGCTGAGCTATTCAGGAATAAATTAAAATCTAAAGAAT
>DAOVQH010000275.1 GCA_030628755.1 Candidatus Cloacimonadota bacterium
AGTAATAGAGAGTTTTTTTACGTCTTTCGGTGTTTTTATTTTTTCTAACATTTTTTCCTTTAAATTCCAATTTCGAAATTTATAATAATCACCTTTACTTTAACTGTCAAATTAAAATTACAGAATCCTGCTGGATATCCAGTTGAGAACTTCATTAATTCCAATTTTTTTAAAGGAAGAGAATTGTATGATTCCCTGGTTGTTGAGTTTAAATTCAGACTTAAATCTCTTTAGTGTTGATGGAATTTTTGATTTTCCAATCTTATCCGATTTTGTTGCAATAACAGCAAAAGGTATTTGTTTTGTTTTCAGCATTTCAAACATCAAGATATCTTTCGGGTCAGCTTTGTGACGAATATCGATAATAGCAATAACTCCTCTCAATTGTAACCTGTTATCGAAATAGTTCTGTATCATTTTTTTCCAGGATTCGCGTTCAGCTTTACTGACTTTGGCATAGCCATATCCGGGAAGGTCTACGAAATTTATGAAGCCCTCATTTTCGTCGTTTGTCTTAAATCGGATTTCAAAGAAATTAATTAACCTTGTTTTCCCGGGAGTACGACTTATTTTTGCTATTGCTTTCCTGTTCAGGATAGTATTTATCAGGGAGGATTTACCTACATTTGATTTTCCCACAAATGCAATTTCAGCATACGCAGAAGCAGGATAATCCTTTGGCTTTATAGCACTTTTAATGAATTTTGATTCAATTATTCTAATCATCTTTTCTTTCTTTGCCACTGACTTTCACAGACTCACATTGGCTCCTGCTTGGTAATCCTCTCGTTCCAACGCTCCCGCGTTGGAATGTATATACACAGACGCTCTGCGTCCGAACTAGGAAACGTAGGAGCATTATAATTCAATACAAAGAGCTTTTTCATAAATGATTTCCAGCAAACCAGGACCAAGTTGGCGATGAACTTCTATTGCACAACCGATTATCTTTTCTGTTAATTTATTTAACTCATTAATTGATTTCATCTCTGTGTTCTCTGCCTGCCCCGTAAGGAAAAAATGACTGTATCGGGGTGCCTTTGTGGCTTTGAATTACTCAAAATATGTCATGGAAGTTTTATCAGACTCCCATACTTCTACTTCAGATAGTATACAACCTTTAATATTAATTTTTTTACTCAGCTCTGTGAATATGAATTTAGCTATATTTTCGGAAGTTGGATTTTTATTTTCAAAGCAGGGGAGATCATTTAAGAAACTGTGATCGAATATGTTAATAATCTCTTCTAAGTGTTTTTTAACTTTCCCGAAATCTATCGTTAATCCAATTTCATTGGTTTTTTCGCAAAGAATACCAACTCTCACTTTCCAGTTATGCCCATGAAGATTTTTACAGGGTCCATCATATCCTTCCAATTTATGAGCGGAAGAAAATTGTGAAGTCACATTTAATTTATACATTCTATCCTCCGAACAAAATCATATTAAAACGACCTCAATTAATTTCTGCTTGTTACGAAACTCCTGTTTCGTAACACAATAGAGACTGAAACTCCGTTTCATTCTTCAAAAGGAACATCAATCTCAATTTTCCCAACTTCACCGGAAACATAATACCCTTTCGCATATTTTTATTCTCGCTTATTATCAAAACAGAGTTTTTGGGAAAAGCGCATTCCCAAACAGAGTTTGGAAACAAGATGAATTTCTGTAATAATCTTGTAAAGAACTTTAATAATTGACAAAAATAGTGATTTCTCGAATTTAATCTCGCAATATTTTGAATTTTAGAGGGAATATAATGAAATGCAAAGGTAAAATCAAGGAAAAGACAAAAAAAGGACGAACTGTGGAAAGAGATTGTAACAACAAATTGACTGAACACCAGATATTTTGTGATAAATGTGGAGAACCCACTGGTGCTCTTTCTGGACCACTATCAGCAAAACAGAACTATAAAGAAGCCTGGAACCAGTTCAATAAAGTAAAATCCAAATTCTATCCTTTCTCGATTTTTATTATTCTAACAGCTTTCCTATTGATAGGATTAGGTATTTTATTTAGTAAAAACCTGGCAGAAATTTTTCAAATAGAACAATATCTTTTCACAAACTTGATGTTACTGATTTTTGTTCCTTTTGTATTGATTCCTTTTGGATTCAAAGAAGATTTCGTAATAAATCATTTCACGATTGGTCGGTACTTTCAAGGGTTAAAATACTATCCTCAATATTTTCTTCTCACACTAATTAATATTCTGTATTTTGCTTTGCTGAAGGTCATATGCACAGGTTATAAATTGGGGATCACAATTGACCCGATCCTGCATCTGGTTAGATTGGTTCTTGTTCTGTACTGGATATCGATAGTTTTTCCTTCAGTGATTTTGGTTATAAGGAAACGTGTTAATGCCTTTAAAGCTATTGTCCTTTGTTATAAAGCGAGTGCGGAAACCCGCTGGCAGCAGTTCTTCCTGGTTGTTAGAATCTTTCTGTATAATGTTCTTGGTGCTGCTTTAGCAGGTTTGGGACTTCTGGTTACAATTCCTCTTTCCTATGTTATTATTGAAAAATATTATGAAAAATTAGATGAATTTGAACTTTTTGAAAAATCCCGGAAAAAAGAGTGAATGTATCTGCAGGGTAGTCCAAAGATTTTGCGATACACCATTGTTAAATTATACGTAATAATTCGGTTTTGTACTTTATGGAATAATAAATGGAACATCTCAGGATAGGAATCGTTGGAAATATTGGAGTTGGGAAATCGACCTTGGTGGATGCTGCCAGTAATGAACCTTTAAACAACATTCTTCTGTCCACTATACCAAACAGAACAGGTGGAGAAAAAGTTTATTCTTTCAAAGAAAGATTCAACCCCAAAGTACTGGACGCATTTTATGAAAATCCGATTGAGAATGCATTTATGGCTCAGATCGAATTTTTCAATGGCAGGTTAGATCGCCAGCGAATGATCGAAGGATGTAAGGGTATTATATTGGAAGACAGAACATTAGCTGAAGATTATCATATTTTCGGACTGGCACAGAAGATACTTGGCAATATGACTGAAGAGGAATTTCTGGCGTATCAGAGAACATACAACCTGATGACTGAAAAAATTCCCGAACCGGATCTTATTGTATATTTAAAAGCAGAGGTTCCAGTATTAATTCAGAGAATAAAAGAACGAGGAAGAGAAAGCGAGACCACAATTCCAAAAAGTTATCTTCAACAGTTAAATGAACTGTATGAGCAGTTTATAAACCGGTATGTAACCTGCCCTGTACTTATCATAGACGCTAATGTGGATACTCCTCTCGATGAATATTTAGAGAGAACTGTTAAAAGGATTGCTGAAGAGATAAAAACTCTTGAACTCAGAGTTACAACTCCCGGCATTAGTAAGTGGGTAACCCTTCCTGAAACTGAAGCTACACTCAAAGCTATTGATGCAGAAAGCAGGTTGGAAAATTACTTAGAAAAGAATCCGAAATTAATTGCAGGTAATGTTGGATTGGGGAAAACCACTCTTGCAGCGATTATGCAAAGAAGTATAAAAATTTGTGGTTTGTATGAAAACCCTGAAGATAACCCACTTTTAGAAAAATTTCTGGCAGATAAATCCACTTACTGTTATGATCTTCAGATACACTTTCTTGAAATGAGAAAAAAGCTGCAATTAAAAGGTAAAAAA
>DAOVQH010000047.1 GCA_030628755.1 Candidatus Cloacimonadota bacterium
ACTTTTTTAGCTTATAAAACAATTATTCAAATAGTGGGTGGAATACCTGTTTATTTTGATCTTGACCCAGAAAATAACTTCGAATTGAAAAAGGATTCTTTCATTCAGAAAATTTCTTCAAAAACGAAAATGGTAATTCTAAATAATCCTTCTAATCCCCTCGGTATCTGTTATAAAAGAGATGAAATAAATTTTATCATTAAAACTTGTATAGAAAATGATATTTTAATTGTTGTAGATGAAGTGTATCGAGATTTATTTTTAGAAAAAAGACCCGACACTTTTTTGAATTTTGAAGGGAAAATAATTGTTATTTCAGGATTGTCAAAATCCCTATGCATGACTGGCTGGCGGATCGGTTGGGCAATTTCGAACCATCCTGAACTTATTAAACCAATCATAGTGGTTCATCAATATATCTGTACCTGTGCTCCTTATATTTCTCAAAGAGTTGCAATTAAAGCTCTATCAAAAGAGGGTTTAAAAGCTCAGGAAGATATTAGAATAAAATTAAAACAAAATCACGATTTACTGATCAAATTTATTCAGAATGAACTTCCGGGTTCGAAAATTCTTTTTAACACTTCTTCCCCATATCTCTTTATAAATTTTGGAATTGATGATGTTGTTTTGTCAAAGAAATCAATTGAAAAAGGATTAATTATAATTCATGGAAGTGCTTTTGGTTCAAATGGCAAAAACTGGATAAGAATCAACTATGGTTTAGAAAAAAATAAACTCATAAATGGGCTAAAAAAATTAAGAAATACTATACATAATTAAAATTAGTTTGACTAAAAATTAATGAAAATTATTTTTCTTATTTGAGGTTTAAATTATGAAGAAGATATTTATTCTACTGTTGTTAGCTTCATGTTTAAATATACTTTATGCCAGTAGTGGAATAGATGAGCTTGAAAAAAAGTTGAAAATTGTTGTTGCAGAAGAAAAAATCAAAGTCCTAAATGAACTTTCTGAAGCATACTGGTACATCCAACCCGAGAAATCCATTGATTACGGTGAACGTGCTGTCAAATTAGCACAACAATTAAAAGATGCAAATCAAGAAGATAGAGCTTACAATAGTATTGCTACAGCATATGCAATTCTAAGAGAGTATGAAAAATCCATTGAATATTGGCAGAAATCTTTAAATACATGTGAAAAATCTGGAGATGTGCCCGGGATAATCGCAGATATTGAAAAAATAGCTGAAGTATATAGCAATTGGAATGAATTTGAAAAATCAATCGAATATTATAGCAAAGCTTTAAAAATATACGAATTCAAAAAAGATAAGGAAGGTATTGCAAGATCGCTGAACAATCTAGGTAAAGTTTATAAAGATGCAGGAAAATACGATGCAGCTTTGGAATATTTTTTACGAGCACTAAAATTTGAGGAAGAAAACGTACGTGTAATGATGCGAGATGACTACTTACACTATTCTGAAGTTTACAGTGCAATCGGTAAGGAAGAAAAAGCACTCGAGTATTATAAACTATACACTACAATGAGAGACACTATAGAAAGCGAAAAGAGGTTCCAGAAAATTTCTGATATGCAAACAAGATACGAAGAAGAAAAGCAACAACGTATGATAGAACTACTCCAGAAAGACAAAGAAATAAGGGAACTTGAACTTCGACAATTACTTTTAGAAAAGGAAAAGAAAGAGAAAGAATATGAAGCGGAAAAAAGACAACGTCAGATAGAAATGCTGAGTAAGGAAAAAATCATTCGTGAACTCGAATTAAAACAGACACAATACGAAAAGGACAATATAAAAAAGAAAATCGAAACATTCCAGAAAGATAAAGAAATAAAAGAGTTGGAACTGTCTAAAAAAGAAATCGAACTTTCCAAACAAAAAGCTGTCCAAAGATACTATTTTTTAATTGGAGGTTTGATCATGCTATTTGGAGGAATAAGCCTGAATCAAGCAAGATCATTACGTAAAGCAAATAAACAGCTTGAAACAGTAAATGATGATTTGGAAAAAGCAAATGTTAAACTTGAACTTATAGCCAAAACTGACCCGCTTACAAATCTTTCGAACCGACGTGATATGATCGAAAAAATCGAACACGAACAAAAGCGTTTTGGTAGAAATGGAAAACCCTTTGTATTGGTAATGTCGGATATTGATAATTTTAAATCGGTTAATGATAGATACGGACATGATGGAGGTGACTTTATACTGGAATCAATCGCAAAATTAATGCAATCTGTTGTAAGAAAACAGGATGTTGTGGGTCGTTGGGGTGGTGAAGAATTTCTTATACTTCTCCCAGAAACAAATTTGGAAGGTGGTAGAGCTTTAGCGGAAAAGATTAGGAAAAATATAGCAATTACACCATATGTTTTCAGTGAAAAGAAAATTCCTCTTACAATGACCTTTGGAGTGAGTGTTTACAATAAACCTATGGATTTAGATATTTGTGTGAAAAAAGCAGATGAAGCTTTATACAAAGGGAAAAAACGAGGTAAAAACTGCGTAGTACTTTCTAAACCAGAAGAAGAAGAACCCAGCATAATCGGAATTGATAGCGATATCTCATCAAGTTAATTTCTACTTAATTTTTTAAATTTATCTGTAAATTTGTTTCATAACTAGATACTAATACGAAATCTCTTTCTATCATCGAATAACGGCGAAGCTATCTATCTCATAAGAAACAATGTTGTTATATGATATTGCCTATGCAAATTTGTCATATTTCTATCTTTAGAAGCGAAGCCGTATAAATCATAGGATAGACTGTGAAGAAATTATTAATTATAAATTTTCTTATAATAGCAGTTTATATCCTACCTTCAAATGATATAGATAATTTTAAAAAAAAATTATTTGTTGTTCCAGAAAAAGAAAGAATTGAAATCTTACATAAATTGGCTTCTTCTTATGATGTTTTACCCATAAGTGAGTGTATTACTTACAGCGAACAAGCTTTAGAACTTTCAAAAAAATTAAATGACAAATCCTCTGAAACTAATTCCCTGTTGATTATTGCAGAGTTATATGGTCTATCAGGTAATTATGAAAATTCATTACTTTATTTTCAGAAATATATCACTTGGAAAGATTCAATTTTCAAGATAGAATATGAAGAAGAAAAGAAACAAATTTGGAAGGTGGAAAAATTGTAGCTGAGCAAATACGGAAAAACATTGAGAAAGTTGAATTTAAATATCAGGATCATGTTATTCCCCTGACTTTTACCTTCTGTGTAAGTATTTACAATACTATTATGAATATTGGTGATTGTATCAAGAAAGCTGATCAGGCACTTTACAAAGGTAAGAGAAAAGGTAGAAACTGTGTGGTTTTATTCAAAGAAGATGATGTGCTGATAGGTTAAATGAGTTCTGCAAAATAGAGTGTTTACCCCGTTAAATGTTTTTTTGCTATTTAACTGGGGTTTTTGTCTTCCTGATCCGGCAGCTGCCGGATTGTTCTCTGGAAGGATCTCCGCTTATAATGAGATTCTTCGTGAGAAAATTCTTCGAAGATGACCTCAGAAAGACATGCATTTCTTATTTTGCAGAACCCATATAGGTTAAAATAAAAAAGGGTCAGTTTTATTTGCCACCCCAGTTAGTCAACGGGGCAAAGCAGAGATACAAAGGTCACAGAGAAAATCATTCTTTTCACCATTTTTTTATTTTCCATCTATCTGTGCTGGGCTTATGTTTTTCATCTCTGTGTTCTCTGCCTGCCCCGTAAGGAAAAAATGACTGTATCGGGGTGTCTTTGTGGCTTTGAATTACTCAAAATAATAAATTGCTGTGATAGGATCAATTTTAGAAGCTTTCATTGAAGGATATAAACCGGAAGCAATTCCAATAAAGATTGAGAAACCAATTCCCAGAAGAACACCTTCAATAGGTATTGGGAAACTGAACTTCAGCGCAACAGATAAAGCTTTAACTAAAAAAGATGATAGAAAAATTCCAATAAAAGCACCAATAAGAGCCAGGATAATAGCTTCCAGAAGAAACAACAGGAAGATGTCCCTATCAGTTGCTCCAATGCTTTTACGAATACCGATTTCCATCATTCTTTCATTTATGGATATAAGTAATGTACTGAATAAACCTATTCCACCAACAATTAAAGAAATCGAGGCAATAGCAGAAAGAGTTATATTCCATTTTTTCATCATTTCGTTAATTTCATTAGTTATTTTGAATAATAACGCACCTACATCATTAAAAGAGAAATCATGAGCCATTTTATGTTTTGCCAGCAGTTTTTGACGGGTGCTTATTTTCATATTCCCAAAAGCATCGTTATTGTAAGCTTGTAAATAAATGTAATCTATAGCATTATCGGTTCTCCAATAAAGAGAACCTGTGGAAAGAGGAATATAAACAGCTTCAAGATCGCGTTTTCTTTCCCAGGCATTAAAATTCATTCCGTCTTTATTCAATTCATCCTTATTTAAAACTCCGATTATTTTCAACCTATTCCTTCCGAGAGTAATAATCTCACCCAAAGGATTTTCTCCTTTAAAGAATTTTTCAGCGAAAAAATATCCAATCACACAAACCTTTAAAGCATTTACTTCTTCATAGGAATTAAAATATCTTCCGGATTTCAGATTGTATGTTTTATTAAGAAAGAAAGCATTTGTAGTAGCATTCAATCTTACATTCTTTTCTTTCTCACCAATATAGAATTTTTCATAAATACTGATATATCCATAGATATATTTGGAATCGATTTCATTTTTTAGCATTAAATAATCGGAAAAAGTAAGTGGTTTAGCTTCTCTTTGAATGTAACGGAAACGATGTTTCCTCCGAGAAGAAGTTGTCTGCTCTCCAGATGAAGGGTAAATAATAATACAATTGTTCCAACCCATATCTTCCATTTTTTCAGTTATTAATTTTTTAAGACCATATACTGTAGAAAACATTGTAACAACAGCAAACACACCAATTATTATCCCGAGGAGTGTTAAGAAAGAGCGCATTTTATGGGAAAAGATATTTTGAAAACTGCTTCCCATGCTTTCTAACAAATGCATTAAAAGAGTTCCTTATCGCATTTAGGACACTTCTTGAAATTGCCTTTCTTTTTGCTTTTTCTTTCTTCAAGATAGTAATTTCCACAGGAAGGACAGGTTAATGCTACAGGCTTGTAATTCGTAACAAATCTACATTGAGGGTAATTCGTACAGGAATAAAAGTACCTGCCATTTTTATTTCTTTTTTCTGTAATTTCTCCATCTTTGCATTCAGGACATTTTATCCCGAGAGTAAAAGGTTTTGTGAATTTACATTTAGGATAATTAGAGCAGGAAATGAATCTTCCGAATCTACCCTCTTTCAAAAGGAGTTCAGCCCCACATTCCGGGCATTTTTCTTTAATTTTTTTTGGTTCAACAACCTTAATATTTCCATTCTCATCTTTAACATAGCTTTTGATATTTTTACATTCCGGGTAATTTGAACAAGCCAGGAATTGTCCTCTTTTACCCCATTTCAGGATCATTTTGCTTCCGCATTTATCACACTTTATATCTGTTTCTTCACTTGCGTTTTCTTTTGCTTCTTTGAAGTTTACCTTACCGATCAATCTCTGCATTGAATCATAGTAATTCTGTAACAGATTTTGCCATTCCACTTTTCCATATTCAACTTCATCCAGGCTGTTTTCCATTTCAGCTGTGAATTTCACATTAAAGAATTCATCAAAGTTTGAAACCAGGAATTTATAAACTGTCACACCAAGTTCTGTAGGATGAAATTTTTTACTCTTTAATGTCACATATTTTCTTACTAAGATAGTATGAGTAATAGCAGCATAGGTTGAAGGTCGTCCTATACCTTTAGATTCCAGTTCTTTAATCAACATTGCTTCGGAAAATCTGAAAGGTGGTTTTGTGAATTGTTGAATTGCTTTAGTTTCTTTTGATAACAGGATATCTCCCTGGGTATATCTAGAGTCAATGTTTTCACCGAGAACGACCTTGGAATGCGGATACGCCAGCAAGAATCCTTTTTCTTCAATTGTACTTCCACTTGCAGAAAATTGAGCTTCTCCTATAGTTATTTCTAAATTTTTTGTTTTGAGATGAACAGGAACCATCTGGGTGGCAACAAACCTTTGCCAGATGAGAGTATAGAGTTTCAACTGTTCCCGCGTTAAGTATTGCTGTATGGATTCCGGTGTTTTGAAAGGATTTGTTGGACGGATTGCTTCGTGTGCATCCTGAGCAGATGTTTTATTTTTATAAACCCGGGTTGTAGGATGAAGCTTTTCCTTTCCGAAACGTTCAGAAATCAATTTCCTGCAAAAGTTTATAGCCTGAAATGATACTCTTAAAGAATCCGTACGCATATAAGTAATCAAGCCAACAGTTTCGCCACCAATATCAATTCCTTCGTAAAGTCGTTGAGCTGTTTGCATGGTTTTTTTCGCAGAAAAATTTAGGAGTCTGGCAGCATCCTGCTGGAGTGTGCTGGTAATAAATGGTGGAAAAGGCTGAATATTTTTTGTTGATTCCTCTATTCGGGAAAGGACAAATTCTTTATCTTTTATAGCACTGAGTATATCATCAGCCTGTTCTTTATTTGCTATTTCAACTTTTTTACTATTCCAATGCTGCAACACAGCTTTGAAGGAAGGAAGGTTATCTTTGTAAAGATGTGCTTCAATATTCCAGTATTCTTTGGGAACGAATTTCTGAATCTCCTCTTCCCTCTCGCAGATAATACGTAATGCCACGGATTGCACCCTACCTGCGCTGAGATTTTTTGTAATAATCTTCCAAAGGAGCGGACTGATATTATAACCTACGATTCTATCCAGAATCCTACGAGCCTGCTGAGAATCAACTTTTCGCTGGTCTATTTTACCGGGATTCTGCATTGCATCCTGGATGGCATTCCTGGTTATCTCATTGAAAATAATTCTATGAACCGGTTTGTTTTTTATCTCATTTGCTAAGACTTGAACAAGATGCCAGGCAATTGCTTCACCCTCGCGATCGTGATCTGAAGCCAGATATATACTATCGGCATTCTGAGTAGCTTTTCTTAAGTTTGAAATAACTTTTTTCTTATCCGGATCAATTACATAATCTGCTTTAAAATTATGTTCGATATCAACCCCGAAACTTTTTTTCGGGAGATCACGAACGTGTCCCATAGAAGCTTTAATAATATATTTATGATTCAGGAATTTACCAATAGTCTTAACTTTTGCTGGAGATTCAACTATAATTAAACCTTTTCCCATATACACCTATTGTATTTCATCATCAAAATCAAATTCACTCTCGTGAATGAAAAATATATCAAGAAGGTCTTTAATGGAAATTTCAGATTTTCCAGAAAAAATTATTAAATTAACAATATCATCCATCATTTGTTTATCTATCTTTTTTCTTACAAAAATATTTAATTGCATAGAAAGAGTTATAATTCTCTCAAACATATCCCTGTCTATCGATTTCAGACACAGTAAATTTACCAGATATCCAAAAGCTTCCGGGGAAAGTACTCTTTTCTCATCTTCAGATAAAATCCGGTTATAAGCCTTTATCTCTTTTCCCTGAAGAATGGAATCCATAAAATGTTTTAGTTCTTCTTCTGAAATACCCAGCTTATTTAATTTATTTTTTGTAGGTTTTTCCATTAATATAACATCTAAAAAATCTTCAATTTTCTTTTTAACCATTATCCTTCCCTGAAAGATTTCATACAATTTTACCACAACATTTTTTATATTTTTTCCCACTTCCACAAGGACAGGGATCATTCCTGCCAATCTTCTCGCCAACTACTCTCGGTTGTATTTTGGGTCTCTCAGGTTGATTCGTAGAAACAGGTTGTGCAGTAGGTTGTACGGCAGATTCCGGTCTATCAAATGCTGAACTGGAATCATGTCTCTGTCTTGCCAACCTCAGAAAATCCTGTAACTGTTCTGGTGCAATCAAATATGTTGTAAAGACTTTTCTTGTAACATTTCTATTTATATTGGAAACTAAAGTCTGGAATAGATTAAAAGATTCTTTTTTATATTCGATCAACGGGTCTTTTTGGCCATATGCTCTTAATCCTATACCGTCTTTTAGTAAATCCATTTCATGAAGGTGATCACGCCAAAGTTCGTCAACAACACTTAAAAGAACTCGTCTTTCGATTTCGCGAAGCTGTTCTGAAGTCAATTCATTTTCTCTATGTTCGTATGCTTTCAGAATCAGGTCGTGTAAATTTAATTCTAAACTGTCAAAAGTAAGGTTTACAGGTTTCGCATCTTTTTCTTCAATAACAACATTCAGGTTTGATTTAATCCATTGTAGAATTTGCCCTATCTGCCAGTTTTCAGGGTAAGGTTCATCACTTATAGTTAATTCAGTAATATCTGTAATTGTATCTTTTATCATTTCGATGATTTCATATTTCAGGTCGTAACCTTTAAGAACATTTCTTCGATAGTGATAAATAACTTCGCGCTGTTGGTTCATCACTTCATCATATTTCAGGAGTTGTTTTCGGCTTTCGAAGTTATAAGCTTCCACTCTTTTTTGTGCGGTTCCAACTGCTTTGGTCATCCATGGATGAATAATTGCTTCACCTTCCTTCAGACCGAGTTTCACCATCATCGGACCAATTCTCTCTGAACCAAATAAACGCATTAGATCGTCTTCTAAAGAGAGATAAAATCTTGAAGTTCCCGGATCACCTTGTCTTCCACTACGACCCCTAAGCTGTCTATCAATTCTTCTACTTTCATGACGTTCAGTTCCAATTACATGTAAACCATCAAGAAGTAAGCCATATGGAAAATCCATTGTAATTTTTTTATCAAGTTTCAGATAGTCTTCCTTTGCATTTACAACGACTGTCTTTCCCAGTTTTATATCAGTTCCACGACCTGCCATATTTGTAGCTATAGTGACAGAACCCGGTTCTCCAGCTTCTTTTATTATCTCTGCTTCCTGTTCATGGTATTTAGCATTCAGGACATTATGTTTAATTCCTCTACGTCTTAACATACGACTCAAAGTTTCTGAAACTTCAACTGAAATTGTACCAACCAGAATTGGTTTTTTCTTTATGTGCCAATATTCGATTTCGTCCAGAATTGCCTGATATTTCTCACTCTTTGTAAGATAAATAACATCATTATGGTCAATTCTGGATATTGGTAAATTTGTAGGAATTTCCACAACAGGGAGATGATAGATTTCCATGAATTCGTTTTCTTCGGTGATTGCAGTACCAGTCATTCCAGATAATTTTTCGTACATTCTGAAATAATTCTGAAGAGTAACTGTAGCAAATGTTTGTGTAGCTTCTTCTATCTCGACATTTTCCTTAGCTTCAAGTGCCTGATGTAAACCATCACTGAATCTTCTTCCTGGCATCATCCGACCGGTAAATTGATCAACAATCATGACTTTATTATTCACAACTACGTAATCTACTTCCTTTTCAAAGAGCGTGTAACTTCTTAGAAGCTGTTTAATGTTATGAAGCTTCTCGCTTTTATCCATGAACTGTGAAGTTACTTCTTCTTTTTTTCGAGATTTTTGAGCGAATGTTAATTTTTTATCTTCATCAACCTCATTTAACAAATCATCAAGCTGTTCCATTATAAATAGGTCGGGGTCTTTCTGAGCTACGAGTTCATTACCTTTTTCACTTAGTTCAACACTGTTTTGTTTCTCCTCAACCACGTAGAAAAGCTCGGAATCAATAAGATGCATTTTTTTATCGCGAAGATAATAACCTTCATAATTTGTAACCAGCTTTTTCAATTCACCGTCTTTCATCATTTTCATAAAAGATTTATTTTTCGGTGCTGCTCTACTGATTAAAAGAAGAAGTCTTCCCACTTCATCTGCATCCCATTCATCCCTGCTGAGGTTCTGTTTTACTTGCGATAAATAACGATTAACAAGTGCATTCTGTGTATTAACAAGTTTTAAAATTGTAGGTCTTAACTCTTTGAAGAAATTCTTACTTTCCTGAACAGGGCCACTGATAATAAGAGGTGTTCGAGCTTCATCTATCAATACACTATCAACCTCATCAACAATGGCATATTGAAGTTTTCTTTGAACAAGTCTATTCTCTGAAACTGCCATATTATCACGCAGGTAATCAAAACCAAATTCACTATTGGTTCCATAAGTAACATCACAATTATAGGCTTCCTGCTTTTCTTCTGAGGTCATTCCACCGACATTGCAACCCACTTTAAGACCGTGAAATTCAAATATAGGTCCCATCCATTCAGCATCTCGCTGGGCAAGGTAATCGTTAACTGTTACCAGGTGAACTCCATGACCAAGCAAGGCATTGAGGAACAAAGGCATTGTTGCAACCAGTGTTTTTCCCTCACCAGTTGCCATTTCTGTAATTACACCATTATGAAGAACAATCGCTCCGATTAGTTGTACATCAAAGGGGATCATTTCCCAAATTTCTCTATGCCCACGAACTTCATATTCATGTCCAACCAAACGTATACAGGTGTCTTTAATTATAGCATAGACCTCCGGAAGATAGTTGTCTAAAAGAGACTGTGTGTGTTCTTTTATTTTTTCAGAAAGACGATCTATATCAATACCGATGGAATTCTTTTTATTTTCATCAAGTTCGTTTTGATATTTTTCCCGAAGATCGGTTATTTCCTTTTCAAAAGGAACAATATCACTTTGAATCTCTTTCTTTATCTCCTGGATTCTATTACGCAGATCATCATCAGATTTATTTTTCAAAGTCGAAAAAATGGTATTTATTTCATCCACAAGCGGATGGAGTTTTTTCAATTCTCTTTCGGTGCGATCACCAAAAATTTTACTGGTAATTTTATTCAGCATTTCGACTTTCTCATTTAAAATTTGGTCAATCCTTTTTTCTGATACTTGCTTGTCAAACAATTTACAAATGCAAATATTAGCATACCCCCAAAAAATTTTCAAAATTTGGAATCAACAGTTGATTTTTCTCAGAATGCTGTTTTTCAAAGGACTTTATATTATATTTATCAATGATACTAAAACAATGGACAGCAA
>DAOVQH010000306.1 GCA_030628755.1 Candidatus Cloacimonadota bacterium
ACAGGATTCTCAATAATTTATAACAACAGAAACAATTCCTTCTATCCAGCAAAGGGAAGTTATTACAAATTTGAGAATTCTTTTTTCCATGAGTTTTTGGGAAGTGATTATAATTTTTTCCAGCATAAGATCGACTTGAGAAAGTTCATTACTATTTCCGAAGATCATATTCTTGCTTTTCAAACCCTGTTCACTTATATTAAAGATGAAGTTCCATTTCAGAAATTAGGTGATCTTGGAAGTAAAATGCGTGGTTATTATAAAGGGAGATACATTGATAACCACAGGCTTATTGTTCGTTCTGAGTATCGTTTATTCCCTTGGAAAAGTGGATTTCCAAAAAGAATTGGGTTCGCTGCTTTTATTGAAACTGGACAGGTTGCTCATGAGTTGGAAAAAATCAGTTTCTCCGAACTTAAATGCAGTGGTGGAGTCGGTTTGCGCTTCATGCTGATCCCTAAAGAGAAATTCAATCTTCGAATAGATTTTGCAGTCGGAAAGAATTCTACTGATTTAATACTTACATCTGATGAAGCCTTTTAAATAATAATAAAAATAATTTGCAATTTTATTATCATTTCAGTTTTTTGTTCTCATTAAATCAAAAAGGAAATTATATTGAGAGTCTTTATTATAATAATATTGAATTGCATTATCTTGAATCTGAACGCATTTCAGTCTGGTGAGAAACTGATATTCAATGTTAAATATGGTGTAATCTCTGCCGGGCAGGCTACTCTCCAGATCAGTGAAACTACATATAAAGATACTATCCAATGTTACCTGATTGAATCTCTTTCAAGGACCAATTCCTTTTTCGATAATATCTATAAAGTTCGGGATAAGATCGAATCCATCTGGGATAAGAATAGATTAGTCACATATAAATTCACAAAAAAACTTCGAGAAGGAAAATACAGACAACATCGTATTCATTTTTATTATCCTGACCAGAATATGACCATTTATACCAAGTTTGGTCGTAAAACTAAAAAATTCAAACATAAAAGAATGGATATTCCAGATAATACCCAGGATATTCTCAGTGCTCTTTATTATCTTCGTTTGAAGGAAATTGCTGTTGGAGACACTCATGTCATCGATGTTACTGCTGATGGAAGAAATTATCCCGCCAATATTCTAATCCATCGAAAAGAGACTATTGAAACAATATTCGGGCAAAAAGAATGTTTCGTAGTAGAACCTATTCTGGAAGGTGAAGCAATATTTAAACAAACCGGGAAAATACTCATCTGGCTCACTGCTGATGAACATAAAGTTCCTGTGAAAATGAGCAGTAAAATAATCTTTGGAAGCTTTAAGGCAATATTAAAAGATGCGGAAAACGTTCCTTACAAAAAGAAGTAGTTACTGGTATGAACTGCCACAAGAGCTGATCGCTCAATATCCAAAAGGCAAAAGATCGGAATCTCGTCTGCTATTTCTGAACAAAGGAAATGGAGACATCTCTCATCACAAATTTACAGATATTATTGATTTTCTGAAACCCTCTGATGTACTTGTTTTGAACAGAACAAAAGTAATTCCTGCAAGATTATTTGGAAGGAAAAATACAGGTGCAAAAGTTGAAGTTTTTCTGCTAAATCAAAAAACAGACGAAACGTGGGAATGCCTAGTTAGACCAGGAAAAAGACTAAAAGCCGGTTCTGAAATCATCTTTTCGGAAAATCTCTACGGAAAGATTGTGGAACAACTTGAAAATGGAACTCGGATTGTTGAATTCTCCTGGCAAGGTGATTTCTGGGAAATTTTGGAAAAAACCGGCAAGACTCCACTTCCACCCTATATCAAAAGAGAATCCATAGAAAAAGATAAGCAAACATATCAAACTGTTTATGCGAGCGAAAGAGGTTCTGTAGCAGCTCCCACAGCAGGTTTACATTTCACAAAAGAACTCCTTGAGAAAATCAAACAAAAAGGAATAGAAATCCTGGAAGTACTTCTTCATGTGGGATTAGGCACTTTCCAGATAGTGAAAACAGGAGATATCCAGAACCATAAAATGCACAGCGAGTTTTGCAGAATCACAAAAGAAACTGCTAAGAAAATAAATAAAGCAAAAAGCCAAGGTCGAAGAATTATTGCAGTGGGAACAACCACGACCCGAACATTAGAAAGTTTTGCAAAAGATGGAAAATTGAATTCCGGTGCTCATTGGACAGATATTTTTATTTGCCCGGGTAAACAATTCCAGATCATCAATGGACTTATCACAAATTTCCACCTGCCATATTCCACACTTTTGATGCTGGTCTCTGCATTTGCAGGATACGAGAATATAATGAAAGCTTACAAAATTGCTGTTGAAGAAAAATATCGCTTCTATAGCTATGGCGATGCAATGTTGATATTGTAATCTAACCACAAAGGCACGAAAACACAAAGATGAAAAAAGAACATTGTCGCACTTTCCGAAGCTTCCCACGAAGAAATTCTTGAACCCCGTAGGATATATATCCAACGGGGTGAAAATAAGATTCGGAAAGTTTTCATATTTTATGATAGCTTGTTTTCAAACCCTTGTTAGCTTGTTCCCAAACTCTGTTTGGGAATATAAAAGAATATTTTGGAGTAAGATTTGAAAAATTTCTCTCATCCATTTTTTGATGATGTAATATATTACAACAAATTAGACAGCACTTCCAAGCGTGCAGAAAAACTTATCAAAACAAATGAAGCTCACGGAAATTTTCTGGTGATTGCAAATGAGCAATCATCAGGAATTGGCAGAAAGAAAAATTCTTGGTTCTCACCAAAAGGTGGTATCTGGATAACTGCTGCTTTATATGGATTATCTGTTGAATCTAACCTCACAATTTTCACCGGGATCTGTATTCATAAAAGTCTTTCAAAACTTTTTCCGGAAATAGAAAAAAATCTTAAACTCAAATGGCCTAACGATATTTTTCTGAATAATAAAAAGCTCTGCGGGATTTTATCCAGCCATCTTACATCAAGGAAATATCACCTGATCGGAATCGGTATTAATTCTAA
>DAOVQH010000087.1 GCA_030628755.1 Candidatus Cloacimonadota bacterium
CCACCAACCCCAACCTCCATCACTATGTTGAAAATTATAAATTCGATTGAGCCCTTCTAAGATCATTAAGGTCATCTCTTGTTCTAGATCTGAAGTAAGTTGCCCTGTTTGATTTAAATAGTGAAATATCAGAACTGTTGGAAGTACTTTCGATATTGTTTGTTCTATACATCCATAAGGATAACCTATTAATGATTGCCAGCTATCAATCGAAATATCCATAAGATCAGTATATAGCGCTAAAGTCTCTTTATGATAAATTGCAAGTGGATCTAAGGTATAATTCAGGAGCAAAGATCCCTCAGTAGAGTCTAAAAATCCAATGGTCCTATTTATAACTTCAATGCCATTCGGTTTTATATAAGTAGTTAATTGCTTTGCGTCTGAATACTTTATTCCAGAAACTTCCGTAGCTGCTAAGAGTGTAATGTTTTGGGAATAAGCCTCTAAACAATAAACAGAAAACTCTACTTCTGAAACAAACCCATTTGGAATAAATAATTCTTGTACATCTTTATTTAATATAATAAGTTCAGGGGCATTAATGGCTACAGTTGCATGAATATCAGTTCCAATATAATTGTAAATATAACCCTTTACACTTAAGATATCATCTTGAAATACTGGTTGAGGTATTTCAAACTCAATGAGCAATAGCACGATAAAAGCAGAGAAGCAATATGGAAAAAATCATTTGACAGGTAAAATTCAATATTGGTTTTTCTTACTATGGATATAAAATAAAAAATGTGTATGAGTTAAAATGTAGAAATAGGCAGAATAATGAAGTTAAATCAGAAGAATGTTTGTAATAAAAATTACAGATGGAAAAGTTCTTTCAGGTGAGATACCAAAATCAAAAATGAAGTTGGTTCAAGCATGGATAGAAATCCATAAAGATGAATTGCTTGCTGATTGGAAATTAGCAGTTGCAGGGCAACAAGTCTTTAAAATAGAACAACTGAAATAAGGAGAAACATGGTAAAGGTAATATTTGTAAAACCAGATAAAAATTATAAGCTAAAAGTAAAATTATCAAATGGTAAATCCGGAATTTTCAATGTGAAACCTTATTTAGACAAAGGAATATTTAAAGAATTAAAGAACCGGGAATATTTTGAACTCGTAAAAATTGCCTTTGGTGGAGTTGTATGGCCACATGAACAGGATTTTAGTACTGATACTATAGAGTATGAAATGCAGTAAAAGAAACTTTTGTTGGGAATAAATGAACAAGAAATATGATAAATCATTAGTTGAAGTATGGAAGTGGAAAGAAGGAGTAAGTGAATCGCTTCAGAATCTATCGATTAAAGAGCGTCTTGAAAAAATTAATGAAGATAATATAAAGAGATTGGAAACTCGACAAAAGTCTTCAGGATTTCATTTACCCCGCAGTTAAACAAACACGGAAATGATTAAATGCTGTATTCGCTGATTAGAAGCTCGTTTCTGGTCACCACTACCAACCCAGTGAAATGAACTTTGGATTCCACGGGTTAACTCCTTGTTCCCACGCTCCCGCGTGGGAACATAATGACGGACGCTCTGCGTTTAATTTAACCTTTCTGACGCAGGAGCGTCGAGTTCTCCATTCCCACGCAGGAGCGTGGGAACGAGTTGAAATTTTGAAACAACGGAAATGTCTTTCCAATGTATATTGGGAAAAATCTTACGAAGAAAACTCAGGTAACTGCTTGATAAGTTTCGGAAAATTAAACAAATTAGAAAAAAATATTTGACATTTAATTTTAAAAATTGTTTTGTCTTACTGTGGATTTGTGTGGAAAAGAATTCAAAATATTATTATGTATTTCAGCAGGATTTTGAAGTTCAAACAGTTGAAAATCTGTTAAGAAAAAAGATTATTCTTTGGTGATTTAAAGAAAATGAAAACAACGCTATACTTTGATTATACAAGGAAAAGACCTGACCGTTTAGGAATCAAAGAAGAATGGATTGAATTCGTAATCAATAATCCTGTAAAAACTGAAGTCCAATTGGATGGAAGGATAAAGAAGTGGGCAAAAATATCAGAAGAGGATAAATATCTAAGAGTTATTTTATTAGCAGATGGAGAAACAGTTCATAATGCCTTTTTTGATAGGTCTTTTAAGGAGAATTAAAAATGAAGATAAAATATTTCCCGGATACTGACACTGCTCTTGTCCAATTTACTAACAAAGAAGTCTTTGAGACAAAAGAAATAAGTGAAAATATTTATATTGATATAGATAAAAACGGAAACTTAGTAAATATGACAATTGAGCATGCAAAAGCCAATGCGGGATTAAGGGAATTTTCATATCAAGAGATGCTTCCAAAAACAGCATAATTACTACTTTACCGGGCAAAGTAAGAATTTATAAAAGCACTTTGCGAAACTTCTTACGAAGAAATTTCTTGGGGATAAGTTTCACAAAGTTAAAGGAAAAAAATTTGACAGAAATTGCTTAAATAAGTCTAAAGTGATTTTGAAAGTTTTATAAAAAATTTAATCATTTATACTTAATTCAAGAAGAAAATGAAACAATATAAAATTTTTATAGAGGAGAGATGAAAAAACAATTATTATTTTAGCTTTATTGCTTATTACAGTATTGTCATTTGCACAAACAGCACCTGATACATTATGGACAAGGACTTTTGGAGGAGATGGTGATGAAGAAGGTTATTACGTTCAACAAACCAATGATGGTGGTTTTATTATTGTTGGATATACAGATTCATTTGGTGCTGGAGATAACGATGTTTGGCTGATAAAAACAGATATTAATGGAAATGAAATCTGGTCAGAAACATATGAAGGACCTTACCAAAATGGTTCAAGGATGGATGTTGGCTATTCTGTTCAACAAACAATTGATAATGGTTACATCATTACGGGCTTTACAAGCAACAATTGGTCGAGTCCAACAATTTACTTATTAAAGACTACTAATGATGGAACCGAATCTTGGTTTCAAACTTTTATTAGTCTTTGGGAGGGTAGAGGACATTCTGTTAAACAAACATATGATAATGGTTATATAATATTGGGAGATTATCAAGTTTCAACTAACAATCGGGATATTTGTTTGGTTAAAACTAACCAAAGCGGTAGTGAAACCTGGTCACAAACATTTGGTGGTCCTAATAATGATTATGGTCGCTCAGTTCAACAAACCAACGATGGTGGTTATATAATAGCTGGATTTACTACGAATAATTTTGGAAATTGGGATGTGTATTTAATCAAAACAGATGAGAATGGTAATGAAGTTTGGTATAAAACTTGGGGTGGTATTGATTCTGATTTTGCAAAATCTGTCCAGCAAACCAATGATGATGGTTATATAATAGTTGGAAGCACATATTCTTTTGGTGCAGGTAATGAAGATATATATTTAATCAAAACTAACGAGAATGGTAATGAAGTTTGGGTAAAAACTTTTGGTAGTTCAGGTAGTGATTCAGGTGAATCAGTTCAACAAACTAATGATGGTGTCTATATTATTACAGGTCATAATAGTGAAATGAGTAATACGGGAGTGTATTTAATTAAGACTAATGAAGATGGTAATGAAATCTGGTCCAACATATTTTTGTGTGGTGATGATTGGAGTAGAGGTAACTCAGTAAAACAAACTGCAGATGATGGTTTTATCATTGCTGGTATCAAAAGTTCTGAAGGGAATGATGATATTTGGCTATTAAAAGTAAATCCTGAATTGAGTGCAAATTTTAATGCAAATCCAATCCTTGGATATTATCCATCTCTTGAAGTCAATTTTACAGATTTATCTATTGGAAATATAACAAACTGGAATTGGGATTTCCAAAACGATGGAACTTACGATTCCTTTGAACAAAACACAACTTTCACTTATACAGATGCTGGTATTTATGATGTAAAATTAAAAATCAGTAGTAATACAAAAATTGACTCTTTAATAAAATATAATTACATAACAGTCGAATATGTTCCCCCAGCACCACCCACAAATGTGCAGATAAATATTTCCGGAGATGATGCGATAATTAGCTGGGCAGAAGTGGATACTACCATATTCGGAGACCCGATAAATGTGGATTATTATATTGTTCTTTTCAGTGAAGATGTTATTGAAGATTCTTTATTTTATTATCTGGGATTTACTCCTGATACTTTATATACTCATTATGGAGTAGCATTCTTTAGAGACCAGATGTTCTATAGAGTTGAGTCCTTTGTAGGAACATTGGATGAACTTGAGAGTTATGTGGAGAGATATTTGAGAAAGTCTGAGGGAAAGTATTTGATTGAAAGGTGAAGGTAAAAAACAATTTACCCCGTCTGTCCCGATATTCCAACCTTCCGAATCCTCATACATCGGAAAAATTGAAAGAAGACTTCGGAATGGAAATCGCATCTTTCCGAAGCTTCCCACGAAGGAATTCTCCCATTTAAGATTCGGAAAGTTTTATTTCTCATCATACAAAAAGTGAAAAAAATTGACAGGTGACAAGGGAAAAAAGAATTTCGGGAGTGTAAATAATTTGGAAGGAGTTATGAAATTATCTATGGTTTACACCGGATACTACTTTTACACATTCTGGAGTAGCGCTATACAGAAACCAAATGTTTTACAGAGTTGAAGCGTTCGTAGGAACAAGGCAGGAGCTTGAGGAGTATGTGGAGAGATATTTGAGGAAGCCTGAGGGAAAGTATTTGATTAAATAAAAATAAGTTAAGAAAAATTTATATTTTTCAATTGACATCAAATTAAAAAATAATAATTTGTTTTTATATGAATTCTGCAAAATACCATTTAATTGTCATTCCGTACTTGATGCGGAATCCAGAACCCTTTATTCTATTGGATTCCCGTTTTCACGGGAATGACAGATGAGGTGAAATTTCTTATTCTGCAGAACCCATTTGTTTTTATAAAAAAGGAGGAAAAATGGCTACAAGCACATTCAATACCAAGATCAAAATTAAAAGCGAAGAAGCTAAGAAAAGATATGATAAAGCTGTCAAATCCGTAAAGCCATATATTCCTAAATGTAATATTGAAAAAGAAATAAAAAGGGGTGAAAAAAAATTAACAAAATTATTCTCCCGCTAAGTAGTATCTTAGATAAAAAATATAAAGAGAGTCAGATAGTTAAACTATTTGACTCTTTTAAATGTAAAATCAATCCAGATATCGAAAACTTCCTGAAAAATAATGCTATTGATTTTGAGAAAAAATATATATCCAGAACTTTCCTGATAATCGACGAGAAAAAGAAAAAAGTAGCTGCATATTAGAAAGGATTCACATAGTTTATATCCTTGTTCCCACGCTCCCGCGTGGGAACATGAATGATACGGACGCTCTGCGTTTAATTCAACCTTTCTGACGCAGGAGCGTGGGAACGAGTTGAGAAATGAAGATCAATACTTGCCAACCTCTGGCTGGAAAATCAAGTACTCGTTTCATAGCTCTTTAGCCTATGTCCCGATATATCGGGATCGTTTCATTGGGCCTGCTGTGAAATGTTGTTTTTGTAGCTCCAGCTATGGATAAAATAGTTGCGTCACATAGCGGGAGCTACGTGATGAGAGTAAACAAAATGATTTTGAGATTTTTTCGGGGGATGCCTGAATTTTGAATTAATTTGACAAGAAAATTTCAAATAAATCTGTTGCCTTAATAAAAGTTGGAGGAAATATTATGAGAGTCCTTAAGCTGGCTAAGAAGGACGAGAAAAAACTTTACAGCGTTCTGGTAAACTTCGGAGAAGTTTGGTCTCCGCTTCCGAAAGGCAAAAGATTTTCTTATGAAAAAATCGAAGACCCGAAAGATTTAGTCTTACATGAGGAGTGTATCCGAACTATTCTCCCTGTAAAGAAATTTCTTATGCCTTCCGATTTTAATATCCTGAGTTTTACACCCCAACAATTTCTTACAAGCAACGAAGAAATTCCCTTTAAAGTTATTGTAAGTGTTCCTCCATGTGAAATTCATGCAGTAAACATCCTTACTAAATTCTACACAACAGATTATGTTGATAATTATTACATGAAAAGAAGGGAGAAATTAATTATCATCGGGAAATCGGGAATTCCTGATGAATATTGTTTTTGTCACAAAACCAATACCAGTATAGTGGAAGAAGGTTATGACCTGTTTTTCTTCGATCTAGGGAATTATTATTTAGTTTGGGTAGGTTCAGAAATTGGTGATGATATCGTTAGGAAGGGATCTAACATTTTCGATGAAAATCTTCCAAAAGATGTTTCTCAAAAATACGTTGAGTTCAGAAAACAGAAAAATAATAGCTTTATTAATGACGTGGAACTGGAAGGTGTTACGGATTTAATGGAATTGATGTATGATGCTGATTTCTGGGATGAGTTTGGTGACAAATGCCTTTCCTGTGGACAATGTACGATGGTCTGTCCCACCTGCACATGTTTCAATATTATAGACGATTTGGAATTGAACAAAGAACTGGGTCATAGAAGAAGATACTGGGATTCATGCCAATTTAAAGATTACTCAATTGTTGCTGGAGGACATAATTTCAGGGAATCTCAAGCAGGAAGATTGAAATTATGGTATACTCACAAATTGAAAGCATTTATCGGGCATTTCGGTTCTCCAAGTTGTGTTGGATGTGGAAGATGTATCGTAACCTGTCCTGTTGATATAAATGTTCCTACTGTTGTTAAAAAATTGAAAGGTTAAGGGTAAAAAAAATGAAATATGAATATAATAAAAAACCGGAATTATACACTCCAATTATGATGAGAATTATAAGTAAGCGGGATTTAACACCAGATGTAAGGTTTTTCCAACTCGTTCCAAAAGAAGAATATAAACATTTGGATATGGACTATAAACCCGGTCAGTTTATGATGTTATCACTCTTTGGAACAGGTGAAGCTCCATTCTCGATTTCTTCTTCACCTACCAGGAAAGGTATTTTTGAGTTTGCCATCAGAAAAACAGGTAAACTCACAGATAAGATATTTGAACTCAAAGATGGAGATATGCTCGGGCTTCGTGGTCCTTTCGGTAATGGATTTCCAATTGAAAAGATGCTGGGAAAGGATATCATAATTGTTGCTGGTGGATTGGGTGCGGCTCCACTTCGATCTTTACTTCTCTATATCCTGGATAACAGGGAATTATTCGGCAGGTTAATTTATTTATATGGAGCAAAAAATGTAGATGATATGCTGTATAAACCGGATTTTGTTGAAATGCTCGATTCCGACCAAATTGAACTTTTTCTTACTGTGGATAAAGGAAATGAAGGTTATGAAGATAGTATTGAAGAAGGAAAAGTTACACATTTATTCAAATATATTACCGATATTGATCCTGCAAATACAATTGCCTGCGTTTGCGGACCTCCCATAATGTATAAATTCGTAGTAAAGGAAATCCTGAAATATAATCTTGAGAAAGATAAAATCCTATTGAATTTGGAAAGAAGAATGAAATGCGGTTGTGGAAAATGCGGTCATTGTATTATTGATTACAGATATACTTGTATTGATGGTCCTGTATTCACATACTGGGATGTAATTCATATGAGAGAGCTAATTTAGGAGGAACCAATGAAAAAGAGACCGACATTAGGAATTTATGGATTTACCGGTTGTGCCGGATGCCAACTTGCTCTCCTTGATTGTGAAGATGAATTACTGGATATTTTCTCTGCTTTAGATATTAAAGTTTTTTATGAAGCAATGAGCAATAATGATGATAATGCTTTAATTGATATTGCCCTAGTAGAAGGTTCGATAAACACAAATAAGCAGGCTAAAGAATTGAAAGAGATACGAGAGAAAGCTAAAGTTTTAGTTGCTTTCGGCTCATGTTCCAATCATGGTTGTGTGCAAGCAATGGCTCTTGGTGACGGAAATTGGGAACAACGATTCAAACGAGTTTACGGTGATATGAAATTCACGGTTGCTAATCCCAGGGAAGCTCAACCGATTCGCAAATTCGTTAAAGTTGATGCTTTCATTCCGGGTTGTCCTCCCAGTAAACCTCAAATGCTGCGAGCATTAGCCCAATTAATACACGGAAATCAACCCACCTATACAAACTCACCTGTTTGCCTGGAATGTATGTTCAGAGAAAATGAGTGTTTACTTTATAATGGTAAATTATGCTTAGGTCCATTAACTTTGGGCGGTTGCACTGCTCCATGTCCTTCGCATAATACTCCCTGTATCGGATGTTGGGGAATAATCGATGAAGCAAATCACATCTCGGAACTAAAATTATTAAAAGAAAAAGGCTATAAGGCTGAGGATATTATCAGAAGATTCAGGATTTTCGGGGGAACTGA
>DAOVQH010000103.1 GCA_030628755.1 Candidatus Cloacimonadota bacterium
AAAAATAAATATCAAAAAGAGCGAAGCAATCACCAGATTCAGATTAAAATATGCTGATGAAATAAAAACCAGAATGCTGAAAGGCAGCATAATAACAGGAATTGTAATACCTTTTTTAATCAACATTTCCCTGAGTTCATACATTTGAATGAGAACAACTAAACCCAGAAATGAAGATAGAGCTACTCCACCAATATAAAAAATGGCTAATATTAATGGAATAAAAATTACTCCAATTATAACACGTTTTAGAAGTTCCATATTATTAACCTATAAGCAATTTACTTATTCTTCCCAATTTAATAACCAACGAAACACACGAAAATACACGAAAAAGAATCTATTGCATTCCCAAAGTGGGCAGCCTGTGTGAAAATGATTTTTCTTAATTCTCCACGACCCCCAACCCCACAGTGAAATAATGAAAAGAGATTTCACGTGGTAAACTAACCCTTCCCCCTATCCGTCAAAAGCCGGACAAGTCGAAGGGGAAGGGAACTGCCTGCGGCAAAAGGAGATAGATTCTCCCCCTAAATAGGGGGAGTAAGAGGGGGTTGAGAAAAAAGAGCTTTTCATCTGTTTTCACACAACCTGGGGGCTTGGGAACGAGTAGTCCAACCGTTGCGTCCATTCTCCGTAGCACTGCGAAGGATGAAAAGGTCCCGACTTCTCCGGCAGTTGCCGGATACGCCGGACAAGCAAGAAAAGCAAGAAGTCTCACAACCATCAGTCAAAAGCCTGACACAGTTCGCAAGGTCTTTTCTAAGTTCAACCATTATTTTATCTTGCTCCATATCTTCTTTTTCTGTCCTGGAAATCCAGGATCGCCTGAATAAATTCTTCACGAGAAAAATCTGGCCAGAGAGTTTCTGTAAACCAGAATTCCGAATATGCACTCTGCCAGATAAGAAAATTAGAGAGCCTTTCCTCGCCACTTGTACGAATAACCAGGTCGGTATCAGGCATATTTGCTGTGTACAAGTAGTTATTTATTACGTCTTCATCAATTTTTGATTTCTTTATCTTTCCTGATGTAATATCATACATTATCTCATTAAATGCATCAACCAGCTCCTGGCGACCACCGTAATTCATTGCTACATTCAAATAAAGTCCAGTGTTATTCCAGCTTTTTTTACAAGTTTTTATAACCTTTTTGTTGTAAGATTCAGCTAATTTTTCTTTGCTACCAATAAACCTGATATTAACATTATTTTTAATAAGCTCATTAATTTCTTTTATTAAAGAATTTATTATTAGTTTAAGAAGATAATCTACTTCTGTTTTGGAACGAGCCCAATTCTCGGTGGAGAATGCATAAATAGTAAGATACTCTAAACCAACTTCTACTGCGGTTTCCACTGTCCTTCTGACTGCTTCCACACCCTTTTTATGTCCATTAATTCTTCTGGTTTTATGAAGCTTTGCCCAACGACCATTACCATCCATGATAATAGCGATGTGTCTGGGCATTTTCGGTTTATCTATTTTTTTAATTAAATCTTTGTAATTCATTTAATCCTCTTTTTTTTGACAGGATTAACAGGATATTCAATCTTTTTATAATTCCCTTACTTTCCTTTTAATTTCAACTTTGCTTTCTGCAAAATTAATAATCAATCCCACTTCTAATCCTGTTGCAGTCAGATAATTAACAAGTTGTACTTCGTGTGCCTTTGTTATTTTTTTGATTGATTTTAACTCAATAATTATTTTATTTTCCACCATAATGTCAGCAATATAATTTCCCACTATTTTGTCTAAGTAACGAACAATTATTGTTTTTTGACTTTCTACTTTTAAGCCAATCTTTCTTAATTCTATTAACAAACATTTTTCATAAACGGATTCCAAATATCCGAATCCCATAATATTGTAAACTCTATATGCACAGCCAATTATCTTTTGTGTCAAATCCTCATATAACATTTTCAATTTCCTTATTTTATTTATTTAGAAAAACAATTATCCTGATAATCCTGTCAATCCTGTCTTATATTTCAGAAAAGCATTCATAAACCCATTCAAATCACCATTCATGACTGCTGTTGTATTACCTGTTTCATAATTTGTACGATGGTCTTTCACCATCTGGTAGGGATGGAAAACATAAGAGCGAATTTGGTTACCCCATCCTATGTCTGTTTTTGTACTCTCTAATTTTTGACGTTCTTTTTCTCGTTCTTCTTCATAATGCTGGTAAAGTCTCGACTTTAGTATCGTCATTGCAGTTGCCTTATTTTTGATTTGAGAACGCTCGTTCTGGCATTGTACAGTGATGTTTGTGGGAATATGAGTTATCCGAACTGCAGAATCAGTTGTATTCACGCTTTGACCACCCCTGCCACTCGACCGGAAAGTATCAATTCTTAAGTCTTTAGGATCTATCTCAATTTCTATATCATCCTCAATAATTGGATATACAAAAACAGAAGCAAAGGAAGTCTGACGTTTTCCTTGAGCATTGAATGGAGAAATCCGAACAAGACGGTGAATACCAATTTCCGTTTTCAGATATCCATAGGCAAACTCTCCAAGAACTTCCATTGTAACACTTTTTAAACCAGCCTCATCACCAGGCAAATAATCCACGACTTCAGTTTTATAATTTGAATCTTCTGCCCAGCGTTTATACATACGAAGAAGCATTTCTGCCCAGTCCTGAGATTCTGTTCCTCCAGCTCCAGGATGAATCGTGAGTATTGCATTATTTGAATCAGTCTTGCCATTTAACAGGAATTGTATTTCTACTTCATCGATAAACTCTTTATTCTTCTCAATATTTTCAATTGCATCATTTAAGAGAGATTCGCTGAATTCTTCTTCCAGAAGTAATTTATAGGTTTCAAGGTCATCAAATATTTCTTGAAGTTTCTTTTCCTTTTCTAATTGGGATTTTAAATTTGTAGTTTCTTTTGTAACTTTTTGTGCCCTTTTCTGATCATTCCAGAAATCTGGTTTGTTCATTTCAGCTTCGAGGTTGTCTATATTCTGCTCTATTTGAGCAGTGTCAAAGAAACCTCCTGATATCAGTTATTTTCCTATTTATTTCTTCAACTTCTTTAACGAAATCAATATATTCCATTTAATACTCCTATTTTGATATAGAAATTATTAACAAGTAAAAAATTGTCCAATATTTTATCAATAAAAACTTCCCGGTAGAAGATAGGTTTTTATTTCTTCATTGTAATAACGGTCTGTCATTGTAGCTATAAAATCGCGTACTTTTTCAGCATTGGAAAAACTGGTTAGATATTTCTTGTTTTTTCGATTAAGGAATTGAGTGAAAATTTTGGATTCGTGATTTTCTTTTTCTATATCCTCAATATACTGCTCAAAGAGAATATCCATACTTTTATCAACTATTGTACGTGCTTTTTTAACGTTTTCATTAGTATAGATTTTCTCATAATTGAAGTCTTTCAATTTCTGCAAATAATGAGAAGTTTCTTTATCAAAGGAAATATAGCTCTTTTCAAAACTGTTTAAAATAACACTTTTTACCAGAGTATCGATTATCTGGCTATTTGTATTTCCCAGATGTTCAACGCAATCTTTCGGTAAATTTTCACGTTTAAGAATCTTGAGTCGAATTGCATCTTCAATATCCTGTCCTATATAAGCAATTGTATCCGAAATTCGGACTATACATCCTTCCATTGTTGCTGGCATCCAGTTTACATTTTCACCTTTTTTCTTCTTTACAATGTAGTTTTGAATATCCTGCTCAGTTTTATCTCTCTGCGGTTCAACGGTCTGATCATGAATTTCACCATCGTGAGAAATAATTCCATCCCTTAACTGGAAAGTGAGATTCAAACCTCTTCCCTCTTGAGAAATACTATCCACAATATGTAAGCTTTCAATATTATGATGAAATTCTCCGATACCATGCTTAATACAGCATCTACTTAATGCTACTTCCCCATCATGACCAAAAGGTGCATGCCCGAGGTCGTGTCCCAGAGCTATAGCTTCTACAAGTTCCAGGTTCATTCTCAACATTCTGCCTATTGTACGTGATATCTGGGAAACATAGGTTGTATGCAAACTTCGGTTTGATGTTTCTTCATCAAACATATTCGTAAATGAAAATACCTGTGTTTTACCCTGATATCGTCTGTATGCTCCACTATGTAATATCCGGTCTCTATCAACTGCAAATGGAGTACGAATATAGCATGTATCTTCCTTTTTCAGTCGGTATGCATCTTCATTTCTGCAGGCAAAAGGACTATAATTTTCGTTAGACTTTTCAATATTCGCTTTGTAAATCTTTTCAAGTTTAACTCTATCCATTATTTTTTACCTATTTTCTCATACTTCATAAAAAACGGTTCAAAACCTTCGCTTCTCTTTTTTATATCAAAGTACGTTTCAATATTCCCTTCTTGAGAAGTTCTGGCGAATCCTCCTTTAAATTGGGAGACAAAATCAGTTCTATCCTCAAATAGCTTAATAATCCAGTTTGCATATTCTTCATGGTCTGTAGCTACCTCTAAAATACCATTCAAGACTAAAATCTGTGATAAAGCATCTATGAAACTTTCCTGGATCAATCGGTGCTTATGATGTTTTCTTTTGGGCCATGGATCAGGATGAAGGATATAAATTTTTTCAAGAGAATTAGCTTTAATCCTATTTGTAATATTCTTATCGACTAAAACCCTTAATAACCTTACATTTTTATGTTTTTCCAGATCTAATTTTCTCAACATTGTTTTGATCCGTTTTTCTTTTTTATCAACCCCTAAAAAATTTATATCAGGAAAATCAAGTGCTTTTTGAATAAGAAATTCTCCTCTACCGCTTCCTATTTCAAGATGAACCGGGTTATCATTTCCAAAAATATTCACAAAATTAAGTTGATTATCAGAATTAAGATGAATCTCAAAAAATTCCCGCTTTCCTATTAAACTCTTTTCCATAGTTTTGCTCAAAATCAAATTCCAGAGCAAAAAAAGAAGCAACATTATTTATGTCAATAAATACAAACAGTTCAAATGAACAACTAAATTCTTTGACATAAAATGCTAAGAATAATTTTATTTGTTTGTAAATAAAAAACAAAGGTAAATTTATGAGATTTATTAAAATTTTGATCTTTTTCATTTGTTTAATATATACTGGTATTTTAAATTCAGACATTCCTCCGGGCTATTATGACGGAACCGAAGGATTGACAGGAGATTCTTTAAAAACAGCATTAAACGACATCATCAGTGGACACATTGAATTTTCATATAATGCACTTAGAGATTCTATTTTGCTCGATACAGATGAAGACCCGGATAATCCTGATAATGTTATTTTAATATATACTGGCTGGTCCAGGGCAAAGGATGATTTTGGAGGAAACCCTTCCGATTGGAATCGCGAGCATGTCTGGGCAAAGTCTCACGGTGATTTTGGTAACCTTCCTCCTGCAGGAACCGATGCACACCATATACGACCCTGCGATACGTCTGTAAACTCAGCAAGAGGAAACCTGGACTTTGATAACGGAGGAACTGAGTATATCGATGGTGATGGACCTACAGGATGTTTTTATGATGAGGATTCCTGGGAACCGAGAGAAGAAGTAAAAGGCGATGTTGCCAGGATGATATTCTATATGGAAGTCCGCTACGAAGGAGAAGATGACGAACCAGACCTTGAAATGGTAGACTATATCCCATCATCTCCCAATGGGGAACCCTATCATGCTCTGAAATCAACACTCCTACAATGGCATCAGCAGGACTCTGTGGATGACTGGGAAATACTAAGAAATGATAAAGTGTATTATTACCAGGAGAATCGTAACCCCTTTATCGATCACCCTGAATTCGTTGGACTTATCTGGGGAGGAGTATCGGTAGATAATGAGAACCTAATAATTACAAACTATCAATTATCAAATTATCCAAACCCATTTAATCCGGCAGTTGCCGGAGCCGGTCGCAGTCCTGCAACAACAATCTCTTTTTCTGTAACACAAAACGCTATGTCCGGCTCAGACGGATCCCCGTTTGTGACTCTTGAAATATTTAATCTCAAAGGGCAAAAAGTGAAAACCTTCAGAATATCGAATATCGAACATCGATCTAAGAATCACGTAGTTTGGGATGGAAAAGATGACAACAATAAGGAAGTTAGTGCTGGTGTTTATTTTTATAATTTGAAAGTGAATGGTAAAAATATTAGCATCAAGAAGTGCTTACTTCTAAAATAAATCTAATATTGTGCTTTAAGTCCCACAAAGGGATTATTTCTCTCTTCATTTCCAATAGTGGTGGATGGACCATGACCGGGTAAAACAATAGTTTCATCGGGAAGGATAAAGAGTATTTCATGTATTGATTTCATTAAGATATTATAATCTCCACCAGGTAGATCGGTTCTACCAACTCCTGCTGCAAAAAGTGTATCACCGCAGAACAATAAGTTATCTGCTATGATACTTATTCCACCTCGTGTATGACCGGGAGTGTGAATTATCTTTATTTTCTTATTTCCAAGAGTAAGAATTTCTTCACCTTTAAACTCAATATCAGCATAAGGAGACATAACATTTATTTCAAAATATTCACTTAAATTTAATTGGGGTTCTTTCAACATGGGAGCATCTTCCTTATGAATACAAAGTGGAACTTCAAAATTTCTTTTTATAAACCCATTCCCACCAATGTGGTCCCCGTGTCCATGTGTGTTTACAAGGTATTTAAGCTTCAAATTCTCAGTCTTAATTTCCCCTACTAATTCGGCACATGGAGCAGCAGCATCGATCAGCATGGCTTCAAGAGATTCTTCATCCCACAATAGGTAGGTGTTCGTTCCAAAAGAGGGTAGTAAATTATATAACTTATATTTCATTAAATCCTTTATAACTGTAGTTTTTTAACTTCATAAGCAAGCATTTTTTCTACCTTTATGCTATTATTCAAATTGAGATTCTTTCCATATAGAACCTCAGCTGAATCTTTTACCTTATTGTTATATCTCAACAAAATGGAAGCTGCTGTTTTAATTTCTTTTTTATCAGGTTTTTTTTGAGAGTTAATCGCGCCAATAGGTCCTGGTATTTCAGAAGTCTGAAGGATAGTTTCATCACCTGATAATTTGCTTATACGGTCGTTTTCTTCATCGTTCCTGCCAACAATAACTTTAAGATGATCATTAATTCTGAAATGTCTGCCAACTTTAAGAAATTCAATAAAATTAATTGTAAGCATATCGTGCTCTATCAAGTCTTTCAATCTCCTTGAAAAAGCTTCATCTGTAAGTAAACATCCACCACCGGGAGTCTGGTAATATGTAATACCAAATTCTCTTGCCATTTGCATTTGACGGTGTCTTCCCCTGCCCTGTATATCAAGCATATCTTCTTTTTTCACCCAACCTTCTCGAATAGGAAGAGTATCCTGTAGAAGCTTTTGCGAAAGCGGACGAACCAATAGATCTTTAATTCCACTGAGCTTTCCCACAGCATTTAAAGCATCTCTTCTCTGGGACATGGGACGCTGACCAACAACTTCACCTGAAATAATAAAATCGATATTGTGTTCCTTCATCAATGATGCTGCTTCTTTGAACATCAATCCATGACAGTCTATACAGGGATTCATATATTTACCAAAACCATAGCGTGGGTTTCTCAGCATTTCGATATGTTTCCGGGTTATATCGTGAATGATGAGCTCAACCTTGATGTGCTCTGCTGCCTTTTTGGCATTCTGAGGACCGAAGAAGGGAGTTTCGAAAAAAATGGGGAGAACTTCATACCCGAGTTTCTGCATAAAAACAACAGCCAGCATACTGTCTAAGCCACCGGAAAAAAGAGTGAAGCATCTATATTTCTTTTTCATTCATTTACTATCCTTCTTCTGTTTGATATATATTGAAAATTCCACAGTCAGGAGTGACTGTGATACTTGTTCCTTTCACAGTCAGGA